>NZ_BAAACY010000009.1:0-32188 GCF_039521925.1 Virgibacillus salarius
ATAGATAAATTAGTAAAAAGACGACTCTAAATTTTTAAAAAAGAATTTGAGTCGTCTTTTTTATAACAAACTTCAAGTTTCACTGAAAAATCATAAGATTTTCAGTGGCCTCGTATTTATAAATCGTTTTTTCCTATCCTTCATATTTCTCATAGTTTCATATACGAATGTTTATGTATTTTGTTTCGAGCTTATTCCAGAATCTTGCCCTCTTGAATAAATATCAGGTCTAGATTCTTTGAAAGCAGAAAATAGGTACATAAAAGTAGCTGTCATTATTTATCTATAGAAAGTATTAAGTTATGTGTGGATTGAGTAAGCAAGCATAATAAAAAATTTTTACGTGATAGGAGGATAGAATAAGATGGCTCAAAAACCGCTTAACAAAAAGATCTTACTAAGATTGTACAAAATAATAAGGTACACCTTACATGGGGAATAATGGGCATTCATAATCACCAGAAAAATGGAAGAAATATGCTACTAAATATGTCATTAAGGGTCTGATAGTTTATAATTTCATTAAAATGGTTTTTGTGTATCTAAAATTTCTCTACACATAGAAGTAAATTTGCAAAGCCCTTCTATATCACTCATTAACAATGCCTCTTTTTTATTAGAAACAATTTATAATACATTTACGTATTTGATATTCCATTCATTTGTTTAAAATGCCTTAAATTAACATAAATATGAATATTTAACTATAATGAAGTCAATCTGAATATAATTAAATACTATTCAAATTAATTGTATATATTGCAGTACATAATTTGTTAAACTATTTAATGATATATGTTTATGTATAACATTTTATACATAAATCATCCTTTCCTTTCACTCTACTTCCTTATACTTTTGAAAAATAACAACTAGGTGGTGCAATTTCATGAAGAAGTTGAAATTATTTCAATCATTTTTCTACGGTTGGGTGATTGTCTTTATTGCTGGACTAGGAGTATTTTTTTCAGGTCCAGGGCAAACATATTCTAACTCTACGTTTATTGATGAATACATCCATGAATTCAATTGGTCTAGGTCACAGGTTTCGGGGTTATATTCTATGGCTACCTTAATAGCGGGTCTAGGTATGATGGTTATCGGGAGATTTATAGATAGATTTGGACAGCGGATGATGATGGTTATTGTCGGCACATTATTTAGTATAGCTTGCTTTTTTAACAGTATGGTTTCTAGTATGTGGATGCTTGCAATTGGCTTTTTCCTTATACGTTTATTGGGTCAAGGTAGTATGTCTCTAATACCTAATACATTAGTTGCACAATGGTTTATTAAAAAAAGAGGAATTGCTTTTAGCATTATGACATTGGGCAGTTTTGCAAGTGCTATGGTTTTCCCTATTGTGAACACTTGGTTAATTCATACATGGGACTGGCAGTTTGCATGGAGATTCTGGGGTGTTCTGCTACTATTTATATTTGTTCCTATTGCTCTTATTGGAGTTCGGAATAAACCGGAGGAGATTGGACTATTACCAGATGGATCAAGTGAAAATGCTGAAAAGCAAACACGGGCAGTAATGGGGGCTCAGATTCAAGAAGCTGCGACAGATTGGACATTAAAAGAAGCAATGAAAACTAGAGCTTTTTGGGCAATTCTAATTTGTGTTGGGATTCCAGCAATGGTTAATACTGGTATTACTTTCCATATTATATCTATATTTGGTAGTAATGATTTGTCACCAGAATCAGCTGCAATTGTGTTAAGTTTAATGGCAATTGTGGGAGTACCAATGTCTTTTATTTCTGGATATATAACAGAAAAAGTAAAAACGAATTATTTATTATTTGGTATATTTTTAATAGAAATTATATTACTATTGATGTTACTTGTAACAACGAATGTCTATGTGGCTTTTGCATTTGGTGTCTTATGGGGGATAGCAAATGGATTAGAACGAATTGGATTAAATATAATTTGGCCAAATTATTTCGGGCGTAAATATATAGGTAGTATTAATGGAGTAGGCGTAACGATGGGGGTATTAGGATCAGCCTTTGGACCACTACCTTTTGGGGTAGGCTTTGATATTTTCCATAGCTACACTCCTGTACTGTTAGCTACTTTATTATTTCCTTTAATCGGATTGTTCTGTGCTCTGATTGCAAAAAAACCAGAGAAATCTCAACTAGCTAATGGCTAAAATAAAAGACCCTAGGCTTATCGTTTTAGGGTCTTTTTATATTAGATTCTTTCTCCGTTTTTTAATCTTTCGATGAATTCATTTAAATCTTCTTTTTTTACTCTCCAATGTCTTCCGATTTTAAAACCAGGGATTTTTCCTTCTTGAACTAATTTATATGTTGTCATCTCACTTAATTGTAAGTATTCTGCAACCTGTGCAACGGTCATAATCTCATGAGTCATTACAATGCCTCCAAACATTTTTCCTTGTAACTAATCATACCATAATTAATTGTTTTAAAAAAAACAACTTAAATAATTATATATGGTTATAGATAATTATATTAAATATAACTATTTTATAATTAGTTGGATATAGAAGTTATCTAAAGTAAATTGGAGAAATTTGAAGTAATAATAAAATGGATGCGTTTTCTTGGGATTTTGCTGTTTATAATATATATGGTATGATTCGTTCTGTTCTATGAAATAATCCTTGAACTATTAGTCTATTAATATATATATAATAACAACAAAGAGGAGCTGAAAAATGAATATTTTAAAGATACAACAAGAATGGTTTGGAAATGTAAAAGGAGATATCTTATCCGGAATCGTTGTCGCATTAGCTTTAATTCCAGAAGCAATCGCTTTTTCTATTATTGCTGGTGTTGATCCGATGGTAGGTCTTTATGCTTCTTTCTCTATAGCATTAGTGATTGCCTTTGTCGGTGGTAGACCTGGGATGATATCCGGAGCTACTGGAGCAATGGCACTACTCATGGTTAATTTAGTTGCAGAGCATGGGTTACAGTATTAGTTAGCTGCGACTATTCTAACAGGAATAATTCAAATATTATTTGGCATATTAAAGTTGGCTAGAATGATGAAGTTTGTTCCACGATCTGTAATGATTGGATTTGTAAATGCATTAGCTATCATGATTTTTACTTCACAGTTACAGCATTTTGTTGGTGAAACATGGATTATGTATGCACTTGTAGCATTAACATTAGCCATTATTTATTTATTACCTAGATTTACAAAAGCTATTCCATCAACCTTAGTAGCAATTGTTGTTGTTACGGCGATTGTCATAATAGGTAATATAAATGTTGGAACAGTAGGTGATATGGGAATAATAACACAACAATTACCAGTATTTTTAATTCCAGATATTCCACTAACAATGGAAACACTATTGATTATTCTTCCGTATTCTTTTTCATTAGCAATCGTTGGTTTAGTAGAATCATTATTAACAGCTAATATAGTTGATGATATGACTGATACAGAAAGTAATAAAAATAAAGAAAGTCGTGGACAAGGCATTGCGAATATAGTCACAGGTTTCTTCGGTGGAATGGGTGGATGTGCAATGATAGGACAATCAGTTATAAATGTGAAATCTGGAGGAAGTGGTAGGTTATCTTCACTTGTAGCAGGTGTTGTTTTGATGTCTATGATCATTATACTAGGTGAGGTTGTAGTTCAAATTCCTATGGCTGCCTTAGCGGGAGTTATGATCATGGTTTCTATAAGTACTTTTGATTGGTCTTCTCTTAAAAATCTTGTTAAAATTCCTAAGACCGATTCAGCAGTAATGCTGACTACCATAATAATTGTATTAGCAACACACAATTTGGCTATTGGAGTATTAGCTGGAGTATTATTAAGTGCTATTTTCTTCGCAGCTAAGATTTCTAAAGTTAAAGTAACGGAAGGTCAAGTAGTACAAAATCAGAAAAAAACCTACCGTATTGAAGGACAATTATTCTTTGCATCTGTAAGTGATCTTCCAAGTAAATTCTATTTTGGAGACACTATAACCGAAGTAGAAATAGACTTAACACAGGCCCATCTATGGGATGACTCTGCCATTGGGGCGTTAGATAAAATAGAAGCAAAGTTTGCCCAGAATAATATCAATGTAAATTATATTGGTTTGAATGAGGAAAGTAAGCAACTGAAAAAACGTATTGGTGGTATTTCAAACGCGGCTGGTCACTAAGTCTAATAATATTGTAAGGAGTGAGATGAATTGTTTAAACGAATATTACTGGCAGTAGATGGGTCGGAGCACTCAATACGATCCGCTAGATATGCAATAGAACTTGCTAATAAATTCGAAGGGACTACTGATATTATATATGTAGTTGATGGAAAAACGGCAAAAGAAGATGTTTTACATTCAACCAATAAACTAGAAATCGAAAAGAAAAGAGAAGAAAAACTGAAGCCAATTTTAGATATGTTAGATAAATCAGATATGGATTACAATACAAATGTTCTTCATGGTGATCCAGGACCAGAAATTGTTGAATTTGCAAATGAAAAATCTTATGATTGTGTAGTAATAGGGAGTAGAGGATTGAATGACTTACAGTCTTTTATTTTAGGGAGTGTTAGTCATAAGGTTGCAAAACGTGTAAATTGTCCTGTTCTTATAGTTAAGTAAGGGATGTGGAGTTTATTTCCATATTCTTTTTTTGTAGTATAGGAAATTATAAAATTAGCCCATGCGGATAAATATGAGCGTGTTAGCCATGTCCGGCTCCAGCGCCCAGAAACGAGGCTACTTCACGAATCGCCCCACGATAAGTCATCACGGCTCGCAAGCACACCGTGATTCCTTAATCTCCATTGACTTGTTCCAGTCGCTACGTTTCTAATCGGGCGCTTCCGCTTGTTCAATTATTTTATTTCCGATACAATCTACCTTTTAAAGGGGAATATTTCCCATAAATAACCTTGAACTAGAAAGAAAGTTCATATAATTTCTTCACCGTTCTCTGAGGAGTAAACTAAAAATTATTAACTTTTATATAGATATGCAATAACAACGTTATTGAGCGTTTGTGTGCTTAAATTAGATGTGTTACTACCGTAAAAGTGCGTAATGGTTATTGATGGAATATATTGCATCTAATAAAAGTTTAACTATTACTAAACCTAATCCTTGAAAGTTCTTACTGTACGAAGAAAAGGAGAGGTGTTAAATGTTTTATCATGTAAAGGAGTTACAGTATAATGCAAAACCAAGTCAACCAGATCCAGTTTATGCTAAGAAGTTGCAAGAAATACTAGGTGGACAATATGGAGAAATGTCTGTTATGATGCAGTACCTATTTCAAGGGTGGAATTGCCGTGCAGAAGGTAAATATCGTGATATGATACTTGATATTGCAACCGAAGAAATTGCACATGTAGAAATGATTGCAACAATGATTGCTCAATTATTAGATGGCGCGCCTGCACATGATCAAGAGCAGGGAGCTAAAGATCCAGCAGTTGAAGCTGTCCTTGGTGGTATGAATCCTCAGCAAGCTATCGTAAGTGGTTTAGGTGCACAGCCTAATGATAGTATAGGTTATCCTTGGACAGCTCGTTATACCATAGCGAGTGGGAATTTGCTTGCTGATTTTAGAGCAAATTTAAATGCAGAATCGCAAGGAAGACTTCAAGTGTGTAGACTTTATGAAATGACAACGGACCCAGGAGTTAGAGATATGCTTTCTTTCTTAATTGCCCGTGATACCATGCATCAAAATCAATGGATGGCAGCTATTGAAGAATTAGAAGAAACGCAAGGCGCTGTTGTTCCAAGTACATTTAACCAAAAGTATGAGAAACAAGAAGTTTCATATTCCTTTATGAACTTTTCTGAAGGAGAGGATAGTAGTACAGGTAAATGGGCATACGGTCCAACCCTTGATGGACAAGCTAATTTTGAGTATGTTCAAAATCCAAAAGCTATGGGTCAAAAACCTGATTTACAGCCAGGACCGAGATACATTCATGGTACTTCACCGTAGATATAAGAATCAAGCAAAATGCAGAAAATAAGATGAAATCAAATCATAGCGATAATAATCCGCTTTAAGAAATAGTAGTAAGTTTCCCGTTTAAAAGGTAGGTTTAAAAAAAGTATTGCACCCTAATGTTAGACACGATCAAACAATTGGGGTGCATTATCTTGTGGGAAGAGCATAATTCTTTTGACATAGATATACGATATAACTTAAACTATAACCATTAAAATCATTATAAGTGGCTAGGTGGAATGGGATATGTTCTTTTTAAGTGTATTAATTGTGTCTTTCATAATATTTATATTGCTTACTTCTTTTTTTAACATGAATCATAAAGTAATCGTATCGTCAATTAGCGCACTTGTTGTTAGTGTGTTGGTTCAAGTTCTAGAGCAATTTTATTTGAGCAGTATCATTATCGCTGCTCTGATTTTTTATTTTATAATCGCAAATATCAAGGCGTTTATAAATGAACAGCTTAAGCTATTGGTTGCTGTGCTATTCAGTACAGCCATCGTGACACTCATTCTATCTTTTACATACTTCAATCAAATTTCTAATATATCTGATTCGGAGATTTTGAGAGTTATGTTTATCTATTACCCGTTACTTATTATATTTATCACTTGCTATACATACATGCTTCTCTGCCTCTTTAATTTTAAAGTATTACAAGTATCTAACCCACTCCTTTATATTATGAATAGAATTCGTGGTTTTATGCGCACGATTCAACTCTTGTGGATTGCTTCACGTAAAGGTTTAAATCATTTGATTCAACAAGATCATGCGAAGTTGCCACATGTAATTGCTGAAATTCTTGATGAGATGGGTGGAGTTTTTGTTAAGTTTGCGCAAGTATTATCGACAAAAAAAGAAATTTTACCTAGTAATTACATTGATGCATTTTCAAGTTTACATGACCAAGTAAAACCTTTAAGTGAAGATGAGCTTAAAACAATCATTGATAACAAAATTGGTAATATCGATGATATCTATGAATCATTTGAGATGCGACCTATCGCAGCAGCTTCTATTGGTCAAGTTCATCTAGCGAAGCTTAAGTTAACTGGAGAGATAGTTGTTGTTAAGATTTTAAGACCTAATGTTAAACAAAAGATAACAGTGGATTTAGATTTATTAATTCAATTTGTGTCATGGCTGTCAGAACGTTCTTCTAAAATTAGCAGACTCGGCTTAATAGAACTCGCAAGAGGATTTAAAAAGAGCCTTATCGAAGAAACTGACTTTGATATCGAAGCGTTAAATACAAACATGTTAAGAAAAGCATTTAAGGAACACAATATTACTATAAGAGTTCCTAAAGTCTACTCTGAATATTCGACTAAGCATGTATTAACGATGGAGTATATTGAAGGGGATAGTTTTACAAAAGAAGTGACAACCGACGTTTCAGAAATGATTATGCACGCATTTTTAAATCAAATACTGATGATTGGTATCTTTCATGCTGATCCACATCCGGGGAACATCATGTTGACAACCGATGGAGAAGTTGCGCTTATTGACTTCGGCTCAGTTGGTTATTTATCAAATGATGAAAGAGCTGGTATGTTAAGTTTCCTAATTGGGTACAGCAATAATGATGCGCAAGAGATGGCGCATGGTTTGATGAGGGTTTGTGAAAGAGAAAATGTACCCGAAGAAGATATGATAGAACGACATCTCAATAAACTTTTATCAGAAGCATCTTTTTCACATGACCCAACTAGTGTGATGATGGGACGACTGATGTCGATGATAGCCGAGATGGGGCTATCTTTAAAACCGACCGTTGCCGGTGCATTTAGAGCAATCATTACTCTAGATGGGACATTATCATCTGTAGATGAAGAATATTCATTAACAGCAGCGAGCGAATCATACGCGAGTCGTATTGATAAAGGACGGTTGTCCGAGGAACATTTTAGTAAGATTAAGGGGAGGTTAGAGGATTACATCCCAAATTTACTAGAGTTGCCTATTCTTAAGGACAATAAAATTACTATAGTTCATGAGGAAAAGCATCATTTGAATGATTTTATAGGGACTTTAACAGTTGGTATATTTACAGTGATATGTATGGTTGTCATGCTTATGAGCTTTTTCGTGCAAGGTGAGCTCATGCAATTTTTACTTGCTCCCTTATCCATGTCAGGCTTTGGAGTTGGTATGATAATACTTATCATGTCAGTAATTAGGCAGCTGAAACCGAAGGTATAAGCGTGATGATAATTTTACACATAATCGATTTTTTAAAAGACATGCTTTCATAGCTTAGAGCAATTATGAGAGCATGTCTAATTTATATTAATAGTTCCCAGCAGATACATTTTCTTTACCTTATTGTTTTACCTGCGGCTTTATCGGTCACATGTCTACCCACTAACAAGAGCAGCATAATATGTTAACGGAACATTGTTTCGTTAATTGATGGAGGATCAGATATGAAATATTTCTTGAAGTTAAATGTGGTCAGCATGCTATACGCTCTTATGGTATTTGTTCCTCTTGAACTTATGGTAAATGTGTATAGAATTACTAGATTACTAAATTGGAAAGTTGATACGGTAAATATTATGACTGGCATAATGCTTATTGTTGAGATTATTGGTGGTACACTACTAATTCTTTTCTTAACAAGGAAATGGTTGGATGGGCGAAAAGCAAGCTTTTGGACAATCATCCTTTGGTTACCCTATTTTATTCTTTTTATTTATATATTCGCATCTATATTTCCGATAACTAATGGTGGGGATTATCCCAATCCTGCTACTGGTCTTTTAGCAATAGGAGGACTTATAGTCTATCCGTTTTATATACTAATTCTCAATTTTGTCGGTATGATAAGCGATGATGAAACAAATAGGACTATCTGAATATGGGTTTACATAATAACTGGATCAGTATGCAACCAATGATTGTATAAAGCACTTACAATTAATCCTTGTTGAATGATGGAGTACATAAAAGTGAATAGAATGTAAGGGAGAGAAGCTCAATTGGTAAAATTTCATTTTTCCATAATAGCTTGTGTAGTAATTGCGACAATACTCGGTTTATTTGGTCAGGACATCGCTTATGTAATGAATGAAAAGATTTTATCTTTTATTCACCTTAGTTATTATTTAACTGTATGTACTATACTTAGCATTGGATTATATTTGATTTCTGTTGTAATAGTTTATGTAGCTGATAAGAAGAAGAAAATTAGTAGAATAGTTTATTCAAAATATATGATAATCGTTATAATCATAGGCTTATTCATTTCATGCTGGTCTTTATTTGTTTTGGCTATGTGGTGGAGTTAAGTATATTATTTGATTAGGCATCGTTTGATGGAACACAATCGATAGCAGCGATTGTAAGTCTGATTTTCCAGCAGATAACAGTAGGCGTCTTACTAGCCAGGTAGTTTAGAGCATGTCATGTCACACCTGAAATCCTGCCACTATAAACAATATTAGTTTTTTGTGATTCTTAAATGGTGCATCCAAGCTTTATAAGACTTGGGTGCTGTTTTTTATACTAATATAGTAAATTTTTCCTGTTCATAGTATAATTAATCGAATAAAACTGAATAGGAGAATGTAAAAGTGAAGGAAATACATTGTTACCGTTTTGAATCAGAAATAGACTCTACTATTGATCTAGTATCTGAATGTTTGAATAAAGATGAACATGTATTAAAATGGAATACACAAATAATTGAAAATATGTATGATGGAAGCGAAGATGATTTAGAAGAAGGGGCAACTTTCATTACGAAACAAAAATTAGGTAAAAAAGTATATGAGTTTCATGCTAAATGTACAAGACATGATCCTCCAAACTATGCTGCAGTCGAAACTAAAACAAAAGAAGGTATTAGTAAGACAGAATATATTCTTAAAGAAACCCCCGAAGGAACTAATTTTATAGTTAATGTTTCTTTAATTCCTTCTAATTGGATATACAAGTTAGCAACACATATGTTTAAGTGGTCTTTTAAACATGTTTATGACGAACAGTTTGATAACTTCATAGAATATGTTTATCAAATAGAGTATGAAAGGGGAATATTTGATAAAGAATTTATTAAAGATAATCTAGAAATTGGAATGAACAAATCTGAGGTAATAGATCTGATTGGAGAAGCTGATGTAGCTGGAGTAGACCCTAAGAATGCCTTGCCTTATTGGAGATATGATATTGGAGCTACAGATGATTACGAGAATGAGCTAGATAAACAATTAGGTGATGGGATCGTTCATGCCATTGATGAAGAGGGAATTAGAAACGGTATAGTAAAAATGCAATTATTAATAGGTTGGAGAGACGGAGAGATTAGCAATATTAGTAATACTTATATAGAAGATGGTAAATTGATTACTTATTGTTTACGATCTAATGACGGTGCAATAGTAGAATAATGAACGATGCACCAAAGCATTCTAGTATTAAGCTTGCGTTCGCGTTTATCCCAAAAATGAGTCGTTTATCCAAGTGGCGAGGTATATGTTTCAAAAGAGTGCTAAATCCACAATCTTAAAAGATTTAATTTCACCTTACGTTTGCATTCGTTATGATTTATTATATGTATGGTTTCTAAAATACATGGTTAATGATGATTTAACTTGAGTTAAGCATTTTCATTATTGTATTTAAAAAAGTTCAACAATAAAGAAAAAGTCGTAGTTTTCAACGACCTTTTCTTTTTTTATTAGTATTCTAAATTTAATACTATTTTGAGTATATCTTTCTTGATAACCAGCTTTATGCTTTGGCGGAAAACGCTAAAAAAGCTAGTAAGAAAAAATATTGTGCATTGCTTTAGAATTAAAAATAACAACAGCAAGCAATAAGGTGGAAGGATGAGATTATTCAAGCTACTATGAAAGTGTTGGTTTCTACTAGTTTATGAAAGGTGTTCTATATGTATCGCCTAAGCAAAAAATATTTGATTTCTTATGTGATATTATTTTGTATCTTTTACTTTTTTATTATGGGTTGGAAGTACATTGGTGGTGATGAGTTGAATTGGTTAGAAACATTTTTGTTTATGGCAGGAATTAGCTCGATATACTTCGTATTACATTTCATACAGAAAAGGCGACTAAATAATAAATGAAACCTAAAACATAGCTATCAAATCGCTGCTACTTTTAAAAAAACAACGTAAAAATAAATGTAGTTCTTTAGAGATGAATAAGGATGGTAATATTTTTTATCATGATTATTTTAATAGTCATCTTATTTGATTTTGTTAAGATTAGAAATCAAAACGACACTATCATTGAACAAAATGAAAAGGTTATTTCATTATTAGAAGAAATTAAAAATAAGTAATGCGCTGTTTTGTTATGATAGTTAACTTTGTAAGCGTCGATTATTCAACTACCGATTTTAGTCAATCGAATAGCAAATTGTCGTAAATGGGGGGATTATGTGGAACTAATTATAGTTTTTTTAGTGTTTGGTGTATTAACAGGTTTTTTGTCGAGCATGTTCGGCTTCGGAGGGGGATTTGTAGTAATACCCGTATTGTATTTGTTGCTGCCAAAATTAAATGTTCCTGATTCATTAGTTATGCACATGGCCATAGGAACATCGCTTGCTATTATGATTGTGAATTCTATAAACTCAACGATATCTCATCATCGTAAAGGCCATATATTATGGTATATTTTTTTTCAGCTTGCACCTGTAATTGCCGTAGGTGCTTTAATCGGGGGCCTTTTTTCTTCTTTTATTGCAGGCGATATTCTTAGATATCTATTTATTATGTTTGCTATTTATACAATTATTTCTTCCTTGATGAAGAAAACATTTATAGATATGAAAGACAATCATATCAAGATGCCAAATCGCATAAAAACGTCGTTTATTGGCTTAGGAGTTGGTGTTATCGCCACGTTGCTTGGTATTGGCGGCAGTGTTATAACCATTCCCTTCTTGCGAAGCTGTCGATTAAAGATGGTCAATGCGGTTTCTCTTGCAACTCCGTTGAGTCTTCCTATAGCGATTGTAGGTGCTGCAACATCTATATTTAATGGAATACAACATCCAGATCTCCCCACATGGTCTTTAGGCTTTGTTTATATTCCGGCATTTATTGGTATTGTTGCTGGAGGGTTTATAGGCGTACCTATAGGCACACGCATTGCTCACCATATGCCTGATCGATTATTTTCCAAGGTTTACCTGTCTTTGCTTGTTATTGTGGTCATTGCAATGATATTTGAATAATGGGGGTTGGTTAGGCCATTGAGACTGAAGATAAATTGCAGTTTGCCTTAATTTTAAGGTTTTTTCTATAATCGAGGCGATAGAATATAGAAGGTTATGTTATGATTCGTTAAAAGATTTTATTAAACACATTCACGCAAGCATCTTTGGATGAAAAAATGAGGATGAAAGATTATAAACGGAAGCTTAAATGATTAGAATTTCTAAAGCTTTATAAATAGTGGTGCTGTATAATGAATTGATGCGTTTACCAGATCATAATTACTGGAGGATCAATATGGATAAAATGAATGGACTAGACTTTAATCGGAATATGTCAGTTAAGGAATTTTCTCAACATTATTGGTATAAAGAAGAGTTAAAGAGAATTTGTATTGATTGTAAAATACCCTCACATGGAACAAAAGCGGAATTGGAATCAAAAATTAAAAACTATCTATCTGGAAAAAAAGTAGGTGATAACCGTCAAAAAGTTTCTAATATTAGAAAAGGCGTTCGTTCAACTAAAATAACTGTAGCTACGAAATTAATTCCTGAGGGTTTTAAGTTTAATCAAACAGCTAGGGAATTTTTTGCAAATTATTATAACGTTCCAAAGTTTAAATTTACAAAAGAAATGGCATCAGCGCTACGTGAAGCAGAACGCCAAGGTGATCTTAACATGACTGTAGGGGATTTAATCAAAATTTATGAAAAGGGAAAGAATGGGGAGGAGAATCATAGCATAATTTCTCCCGAAGAAAAAACGTATCAATGGAATAACTTTGTTAGAGACTTTAATAAAGATACGAGGACACAATGTATGAAGAATAAAATGAAAATTGCTGCTTTTTTGTGGAATTATGTAAAAACTAATCCTGGCCCAAAACAATATAATGAAGATCTATTAGATCAGTTTTATCGTGAAGTTGAAAAGATTTCAAACGCAAAAAAATGAAAAGTAAGAAGTTTTATCATTGAAGGTAAATTTGAACACATGATAGACTATCAAATCATATAAGCGAATTAGCATAAGAGACTGCCTTAATGGTTAAGATTGCGATCATTCATACATAGATAGTCTCTTATTTGGTATGGTCTCCTGTGGTTAGTATGTTATTAGACTATATCAAGTTGTCTAATTGCCTGCTATAAGGGATCTCCAATTCGTATGAATGGCGGGCTACCGATTATTTTTTAATACGCTTCAAATGTAATCAAGCATGTAAATAATAGCATGGTAAGGAGTTTGTCCTTGTTCAAGAACCCCAGAATACTATATAACCTTACATATCTGGGGTTACTTTTACTATTCTTTAAAGGGTGCATTCATAACCCAATCTACAAAACCCATACGAAGCATAGAAGAACTCAAGTTATTTGGTTGTTGCTGAGCATTTTTAAGTTTAGAATCATATTTTATGAGCTCAATCATAGATTTTTTGAACTTGGTTTCAATTCGTTAATAATTAGTCTTCTCTGAAATGTTTTCTATGTGTAACCCAACTACCCCATTCCTGAACTAAGGCAATTTTCTTCTTAGGCATTCGGACTTAATAGAATAGATTACTGTTAGGAATCTCAACTTAGGGATTCCTTTTTTATTGAAACGTTTTAGGCTTATTATGAGTCTAAGTATTAAACGGGGGGAGGAAGCAAGTTGCAACAGAGTGAGATAAAAAAAGCCATACGAGGAAACAACAAAGCTTTTCAGGAATTAATCCAAAAAGAAAAAAACAAGTTATACCGCATGGCCTATTTGTATGTGAAAAATGAAGCTGATGCATTAGATATCGTTCAGGAAACCATATACAAAGCTTACGTATCTATGAAAACAATAGAGAAAACAGAATATTTTTCTACGTGGCTAACTCGAATTTTAATTAATGAGGCTTTGGATTTCATTCGGAAACATAAGAGAATGATTCCTACTGAAAAAATGGAGGAGCAGTCTACAACTGAATATAATGAGCTTGAGGGAAGCATCGACTTGATTGAAGCAATTAACCGTCTTGAAGTGCAATATAAGACAGTTGTTATTTTACGATATTACAAGGATTTTACAATTAAACAGATTGCCGAAACGCTAATATGTCCTGAAGGAACAGTAAAAACACGGTTACACCGTGCTGTAAAAAAATTAAAAGTAGATTTGAAGGAGGGGGAAACGATAAATGAAAAATGAACTACCGGATTTCAAGAAGCATGTTGATCAAATAGAAGTTCCTGGAAAGAAATTAGATCTTGCTGTTGAAAATGCCATTAAACGTGGTAAAAAGAAAAACTGGAGTTTCGGCAAGAAAATTACATTTTGTAGTAGTGCTGCTGCTATCGTATTTTGTTTGTTAATTGGGTCAGCTTTTATTTCCCCGACTATGGCAAAAGTGATGTCAAATATTCCTTATCTGGATCAAATTTTACAAAGTATGGAGCAAACCGAAGATCGGAAGGATAGAGTGGAAAACCTGAGAATTAAAACATATGAAACTTTGACGGATGACAATAATTATGAAGGTGTGAAAAATGTTATCATGTCTTGGCTTTTCTCGTCCGAACCGCCAAAATTTACTGTTACGGTGAAGGACAAAGAATATCAACAAGAATATGGCCATGAAATAAAGCAAATGATCAAAGAGCTGGCTCAATCCTATAACATTGACAAGGTTAAAGTAGAAGTAGAGGTACAAGAGAAAGGATTGGGTAATGTAAGTAAAAAACAAATGGAGCTTACTAATCAATTATTTAAAATAACCGAGGAAGTACTGAAACAAGAAGGTTATAACTTTAACATTATGAGTATAAATCATTCAAAGAATAGTATTCAAATAGAAATTAAAGCAACTGAGCAGCAATATAATAAAAATAAGGGCGAAATGGAAAAACTTGTACATGATACAATTTATGCGAAGACGCAATTAGATTTAAAAATTGAAGTAACACGGAAGAGCGAATCAGAATTAAAAGATGAGAGCTGGCAGCAGATTTTCACATCCGTTATGGATGAGTCGCATAAAGAATTCAATGAGGTGACCGGATTTGCTTATTCCTTCCATCCAAAACCACTTGAAATCATTTTGAAAACTTCTTTATCACAAGGTAAACAAGATCAAAAGGTAGCTGAAGAAATTGCTAGGTATGCAAAACAAATTGTTAAAGTAAGTAGAAATGAATTATCAATTGAAAAGATTCCTTATAAAATAATAATACGTGATAAGGAACAAGAAAATATGTATGAGATACAAGTGAAATAAGATTAGATAGAGATCGGTACCAAGTTTGGAAAAGAACTGTGACGGCATTGCTGTAAAGTTCCAGATTGTGGAATATGCTATACTAAAACTATTATAGGTGGGGGGTGAAGTGGGAAATCATATATGGCACCCCGAATAAATGACAATTTTCAACAATAGTCTTTTTTCTTATAGCCAGTAACATTTCGTGTAAAGGGGGATTAAAGATGCAAGAGTTACTACAATCATTCTTAGAGGATGAAATTTCTGATCAGGAATTTTATGATGGAATCATTGATTTTGTATATTCCTTCAATATTAGAAGTGGAGAATATGAATGTAATCGATTTGTTATTAAAAAAATGGACCATTTAAACTTTATTATATTTGATGAATATGTAATTGATGACAAAAGAGAAATTCATAATTCCGTATCAATACATAAGAATAAATTCATAAAACTGGTCAATGAATTTGCAAAAAAGCAAGGGATTATAATAAGAAGTTCTTTTTAAGTAATCGAACACGCTTATCTGAAATAAGGAAAAGCGTCATTCTTTTTGAAAAGGTCCAGAATGCTAAACAAACAGGAAGTGTGGTGGTGTACTAAATGCAAAATGTAAGAACTATAACAAGTAATTTACCTGAGCAGTATACATAAATCCTTGGTAGGTGTATATAAACCGATTGAAACCGAAAACTGTAATACTGAATATGGAATAAGTGGTAATTTAGGTTTTAATACATACCTTATTTCAAATGCTACAGCAGCGTTTGGTTTGAAAGACCAAAATGATAGATATTATGATGCAGAAATTATACACAATATATCTCTAGCTACATTGAATGACGAATTTGCCATACGCTATGATAGCCACCTATAGGCAACAAGAATTTTGGATGCTTGAACTGATCAATGTTTCCTCTAATTCTATAAATAGGTTGAATCCATTCAAATTATTCAAAAATTTTAAAGGTTAATGGAAAACTTCTTGAAAAAATGAGAAACTGGCTAATTGATTTAAAAGAAAACTAATAGGTGTGAATTAAATTATGATGATGTTAGGACTTTGTTTAAGCATACGCTTGAATGTATAACTGATACAAATTCGCGGAATGCGGATGTTTTAACGATATCTTTATGATTAATAAACCTTGTTGTAATCGTCCCGTATTCTGCTGGTAGTGTAAAACGTGTGATATCTCCATCCTTGTCAAGCTTGTCAGCTACTGGCTTTGTTAGAAGCGAAATGCCTAATCCGGCTTTGACACAGCCTATTACACCATCCAAGGTGTTTAATTCCATCATCTTGGTTGGCCTAATTCCTTTTGAATCCAGCCAGTTTTCCAATATATCTCTGTAAAAACAACCCGACTTAAACACAATGAATGTTTGATTGTTTAGTTGGTCAAAATCTATGCTAGTGAGGATATTTTTCTTTGAAACCAAAACCAACTCTTCTTCAACAACCTCAATTTTCTCCAACTCTGGATGATTAACTTCCCCTGCTACAAAGGCTCCTTCAATTTCGCGTTTCAAAGTTGCTTTTATTAGATCTGCTGTGGTACCGGTTTGAAGAGACAACTCTACCTGTGGGTATTGTTTATGATAGGAAGACAAAATATTTGGTAACCGAGTAGCTGCTGTTGTTTCCATTGAACCAATGGACAACGTTCCATTCGGCTCATTGCTGCTCTTTAATGTTTTCTCAACATCATCCATTAGACGTAGAACCTTTTCTGCATAAGTAAAAAGAATCTCGCCAGTAGCGGTTAGATTCACACCATGTTTATGACGATAGAATAGTGTGGTCTCATAATTCTTTTCAAGTCGTTTAATTTTTGCAGTCACATTGGATTGAACAAAATTTAGACTCTTGGCCGCTTTCGTAATATTGGCTTCCTTTGCAACTTCCGTGAAAACACGAAGATCTTCCAAATTCATGACTAACATCCCTTTTGATTTCAGATATCAATATTTTTGATGACAAGCAATAAAAAACATCATTTTACGTGTGGTTTTACTCCAATTATAATCAAGATATAGGATTTTGGAAACCCTTTTAATTATTACCATTGTAAGGAGGAATAATGATTTGTGGCATGAGAACGAGATTACTAGGAAACTAGACATTCAATATCCGATTATTCAAGCAGGAATGGCAGGGGGGACTACGACACCGGAACTTATAGCTTCTGTTTCCAATGCTGGGGGGCTTGGGACTCTAGGTGCTGGTTATATGAACCCGAAGCATATGAAGCAAACCATTCAGAAAATCAAAAAATTAACGAATCGGCCTTTCGGAGTCAATGTCTTTATTCCGGAAACACCGAATGTATCCGAAAAGAAAATTGAAAAAGCCAATGAATTATTGCGTCCCTTTCGCAAAGAATTAAAATTAACGGAACCGAAAGTTACAAAACCGTTGACCCATTTATTTGAAAAGCAAATGGAAATTATTTTAGAAGAACGGGTGCCTGTTTGCAGTTTTACATTCGGCGTTCCTTCTAAAGAAGAAGTTCAACAGTTAAAACAGAAAGGTACTATCGTTATGGGGACAGCAACTACTGTTAAAGAAGCAATGATCAATGAAGAACACGGTATAGATATGGTCGTTATGCAGGGAAGTGAAGCTGGAGGTCATCGTGGAACGTTTTCGGCATCATTTGATAAGGCCATGATTGGAACGATGGCGCTTATTCCGCAAACAGTTGATCATGTCAATATTCCGGTAATTGCCGCAGGAGGCATAATGGACGGGAGAGGTGTTTTGGCTTCTCTTACACTGGGAGCCCAAGCCGTTCAAATGGGAACCGCTTTTGTTACCAGTTTGGAAAGTGGAGCGAATAAGCAACAAATCGAGGCGATTTTGACCAGCACCGAGGAGCATCCAGTCATCACTTCGGCATTTAGTGGTAAACCAGCAAGAGGGATTCAAAATGAATTTATCACGAAAATGGCTCCATATGAACGGTCCCTCCCAGGTTACCCGGTGCAACACACATTGACCAAACAGATTCGAAGTGAGGCAGCCAAACAAAATAGACCGGAATGGGTCCATCTTTGGAGCGGTCAAAGCCCTCGATTAAGCAAACGAAAATCCGCCGCTTCCATAATTGCAGACATCGTTTCTCAAGTTGATGATCTTGTGAAATACAGATAAGGAAAAAGGGGAGATATTGGATGAGACCTGTTTATGCACTAGTAGCTGGAATGGCTTCTTTAATGATTGTTATGGGGATCGGAAGAATTGCTTACACTCCTATTCTTCCCTTTATGCAACACGACGTCCATTTATCCGAAAAGATAGCCGGGTATTTAGCCTCCTCTAATTATCTCGGTTATCTTTTCGGCGCATTGGTTGCCAGCTTTTATAGTTGAAAAAAAGGAAAGGCATATTATTTAAAGTTCTATCTGGTTATTAACATTATCACGACCATCCTAATGGGGGTAACTTTCAATTCTGTATTTTGGTTGATCTTGAGACTGGTTTCCGGAATAAGCAGTGGACTTGTATTTGTTTTAGCTTCTGGAATTGTGTTAGAAACGCTTGAAGCTCATAAACGTCAATCCTTGTCGGGCATTTTTTATGGTAGTAACGCTTTGTATGGAGCATTCACAGCCCAGATCCTTGGAGTCATACTACCGGTTCTGACGCACAGTGCTGTTGGTGTTTTTCTAGGAGCCTTTTTATTCGAAGGAACATTTATGGGAATTACTACGTTGACTGTATCTAAAGGGGAAAGCTTATCCTTTCAAAATAGCAACAAGACGATTGGATACTTAACAGCTTCATACGGGATCGGACAAATTATAGGTCCCATCATTGCAGGGATGTTGACATACCGTACTAGTGATTATAATGGAGCGCTAATTTTTGCATCAGTGATTTTGTTAGTAGGTATAATTTTATTGTATATTGGTAATTACAAACAGGTTGGACAAAAAGAAGCTTTCAGCTAATGGTTCGTTAATGCAGGGTATGTTGGATTACGATAGGATCCCGTAGGGGCTCTGGTTACCAAAATGATTTGAAAACCAAAAAGTTGAACAGTTTAATAAATGTTATACCGAAAGGACTTACAGTTAATTTTCCTCAATGAGCCATTGAATTGAAAAAGTTTTGAGTATATAGAATCCGATTAAGTAGGTATTTACTAAAGATAACGGCAAATAGATAATGTTGGGCCGCCCGATTAATGTCGTCTTTCGTTTTAGAATTAATCTAAAACTTTTTGCTTCTTATTTTTGATGCAGCTAACAACATTTACAAGTAAATAACGGCTATAAGATTGAGTATGCTTAATGTTAGACTTGATGGATTGGACCAGAAAATCATGCAACTTTTCATAAGTTAAGATTTTTATATTTTGCTATGTTTTTCTTTTCATCATTTTATCTGCTTACCAAAAGGAATATAGCAATGAATATAATACTGATGATTCAATTATTATTTAAATATTAGAAATTATTGATTTAAAACATAAAAGTGGTATACTATATACAGGAGAAATACGGAAGGTGGAATTGGATTTGCCAGCATACTTGTAATGGTTGAGTAACTAAATAGTACATTTCTTTTTTTGAACATGATTGTTCAATCACGGGAGAAGTGTGCCTATTTTTAACCATTACAGGGAACGCAGGATAGTCAGTTGTTTTAATTCCAGCGGGATACCTATAAGGTATTCCGCTTTTTTAAATGGGAAATCTTTCTCCATTCAACCGTTGTTGCGTTCCTCTGAATAATTAGGAGGATCGTGTGTATGAGTTTTCATCATTTATTTACTTATGAGATCATTGCTCTGGAAACACCTTATATAAAAAGAAATTGTAGTAAATGTAAAACGAACACAGAATTTTATTGTAGTGAGAAATTCAGGATGAATGCAAATCAGAAATTAGTTGATATTTGGCTTATTTATAACTGTATACATTGTGAGGGAACTTGGAATTACCCTATTTTATCGAGAGTAAATATCAATAAAATTGAGTCCACGCTCATTCAAAAGTTTATGAATAATGATAAAGAGACAATTTGGTACTATGCTTTTCAAATCAACCAATTAAGAAAGCTATGTAATGATGTAAATACAGATATACGGTACGAGTTAAGAAAAGAAAAGCTCAATCCACTATCTAGCGAAGTCACTATTAGAATTTGCTATAAATATGATTTTGGTCTTAGAATAGATAAACTAATAGCAGAAATCTTTGCCATTTCAAGGTCAAAAGTAAATGAATTGTCTCAGAATGGAACTATTTTACTAAATCCAAACATTAAAATGAAGAGCAAGGTTATAGATGAGTTACAAATTACAGTCATTGGTGATTGGTACAAAGTTGATGCTTTGACATAATAGTCCATTATCGTTGTTATTAGAAATAATAAGAAACATTCTAAATAAGGGGAATATAGATGCCGACTATTAAACATAAACAATTTATAAAAGCGCCTGTAGAAGTATGCTTTGACCTTGCAAGAAACGTAGATATACATCTTGAAACCACAGCAAAAACAAATGAAAAAGTGGTAGATGGGGTGACTGGAGGATTATTAGAAGAAAGTGATACTGTCACATGGGAAGCTACTCATTTTGGTATTAAACAAAGACTTACGGCTAAAGTGACAGATATGAAGAAGCCTAACGAGTTTGTAGATATTATGTCAGTTCCTTCACTCATACACATCAATTTGTAAAAGAAACAGGAGGGACCCTTATGATAGATACTTTTGAATACAAATCACCATTTGGTATTCTTGGAGTGGTGGCCGACAAATATTTTTGGGAAAATACATGAAAAGGTTTATAGATACTCGTGCTAAAGAACTAAAAAGATTGCTAAAAATAACGAATGGCCCATTCAACCATTGGGCCTCGTTTTAGAAGAACTCACCCAAAATAATTAAATGAGAATTATATCATCAAATTAATACCAAGTTTTTAGGAGAAATGATGATTATGTTTATTGGTTCAACAACATTCGGATTTATGGAACACTAGGCTATGTAACGCCTGTAGAATTCAAGAAGCTGACTTATACTTTTTGTCCAGTTTAGTGTTGACATTATAAAAAGTGTTTTCTCCCTATTGTTTAGGAATAGATTTACAGAAGAAAGGTAGTGTAATGATGAAAAATAATCATAAATTTGTAATGATAATGTTTACAGTACTATTAGTTATATTAGCTGCTTGCGGAAACTCATCTGAGGATTCAAATGCTAAATTAAACAACGAGTTAACAGATAGTCACGCAATGCAGAATACAAATGGCAACTCATCTGAACACGAAGATACACAAAATGCATCAAATATCAATCCAGAGACAGGAACGGATTCTGCTGATGGCACAAACTTTGAACAGGAAGTGAAAAAACATAGTAACTCAGAAGGGGAACAAAGCCAAGAAGAACCTTTGGAAGAATATGTTCCAAATGAAGATGAAATTGTATTAAATAATAATCATTTAAAAAATAAAGATATACTTGAAGCGTTTATGAAAGTCGCTGGAGAAAACGGTGAAAGTGAAATTAGAGTAGTGAAGAACGAAGGGGTCAAAGGTGTGCTTATTTATGATTTGAAATCAAGGTATGATAAAGATGCCAAGCAGGGATGGATTGAGGTTTTTCCAGATTTGAGTCACTATAGAGCATCAAATAATGAAGTACAAGACGTTTTTAATAATGCGCGTCAGCAATGTGGATATATTTCAAAAGATGAGACAGAAGGGTATTATAAATTGAATGAATGTAGAACTCATTGGGAATATCGGTTGCTTCCAATTATTAATGAGGATGGATAGTATGAAACTTATAGGTATTGCAAATATCACTGGTTCTTTCTGGATGTAGAATTTTGGATAACCATAGCCTTTTACTATTACGACATTGTTATGTATTTACGCACACGACCTGTTAGAAGTTCTTAAATGTCATTTATTTTTCCGCAAAGGGGCGCAAATCTGATATAACGATGCGACAACTGTTAATTAATAGAGCCAGATAGTGGTATAATTTTTTAAAACCATATACACAAGTTGTAGGGGAGAAGTAAATGAATAGTAAAATAAAAGAATTAATTGATATTACAAAAACGAAATTTGGCTTAGATAACTACTATTTAAAAAGACACGGACTTAATCGGTATGTAAATATCTTCAACGAAACCGTATATACATTATCGATGGAATGGTTTCCTGATCATGTACAAGAACCAGAGGATGATTCTAATCCGGAAGGCACAGCAGTTATTGAAGTCAACGTCTATTCTCATAAGTTTGTTAGCGCTATTTTTGTAATGGATAAGACATATGCAAATAACGGAATTAGCTTTGCAGGTCTTCATACAAACGACATCATAAAATGGATGGAACAGGAAACTGGATTAACTTATGGGAGACAATTGAAACTTCATAAGGAAGAGGAAGGGAGACTTCTATTTAAAGAAGTAATTGATGGGGTTAGTGTTTCTCCGGCTGGCTCTGTTGAAATAGAATTTGACGCAGAAGGGAAGCTGACTTTTTTTGCTGTTCATGGCCAATTTCCTTCTAAGGAGATTATAAAAGAAGAAACATATACACTCTCTTTTGATAAGATAGAACATTTGGCAAAGGAACAATTGAAGTTGATTGAATTTCCTTCACATGAACAAAAAAGATTAATTCCTACATATGGAGTAGAAGAAGTTTATATTACCAATGATCAAATGACGGCGATTCCATTTGAATTTATCGTTGATGTAAGATCCTATATAAACATCGATAGAACCATTTTTTTGGATAAGAATAAGACAATTAAAAAAACATTTGAAAGACAAGAAATTAGCTGGACTGAAGAGGTAACTGCAGAACAAGCATTTTCATCTGAGCCAAGTCCTGATTCTTGTCCGATTACTAAGAAAGAGCAAGAGAAGTGTTTATTAGCAGTCAAAGACTTTTTACTTCAAAAGTATCCAAATGACTCAGGAAGTTGGATTCTCAAAATGCTGTACCGCGACAGAGGTTATATTCATGCAATTTTAAGAGCAAAAAAACAAGTTAATTACGTATTTCAAAGAAAACTTATTGTCATAATTGATGCCACCAGCTTTCGATCCATAAATTATGTAGATAACAAACCGATGTTGGATATCTTTGACCAATTTCAAGCATCAGATGAAGCCACGATTGATAAGGAGGAGGCATATAAAAAATTAAAAGAACTATACGAGTTAAAGCCTTATTATGTATATGACTTCGAAGAGAAACAATATGTTTTGTGTGGTAAATTAGATTGTCAATATGGGGTGAATGCAAGCAGTGGCAAAGTCATTGCGTTAAATGATTTGTGAACCAGAAAAGTACATATTGTAGGTTGGGAGGTAAAGGTATCGGATCCCTCTTCAATAGGGTTTTTATGGAAATTATCCAAATCCACAAAAATTTGAATTGAATCTTCTTTATATATATCTATCTAAGTATGGTATAATTAGGGAATGTTTTGAAGTGGGAATGCTAAAGAGAAATATGGATACCGTTCAGAATGGAAACGAGTTTTACAAAGAAAATACACACAAGCATATCTTGAAACAAAGGGGAAGCGTATGGAAAATTGGTTAGCGGAAATTATGGATGAGTTTGGTTATATGGGCATTATGTTGTTAATTGCCTTTGAAAATATTTTCCCTCCAATACCTTCTGAAGTAATACTAACGTTTGGAGGTTTTATGACAATCACTTCTAAACTTAGTATTATTGGTGTAATAACGTCAGCAACAGCAGGTTCAGTTATTGGAGCTATTGTTCTATATATTATCGGTTTACAACTTGATGTAGCAAGATTAGAAAAGATCGTGGGTAAATGGGGACATATTCTTCGTATAACACAAAACGATATTCACAAGGCTGATGCTTGGTTTGATAAATATGGTCCTTGGACGGTCTTCTTTTGTCGTTTTGTTCCTTTAATTCGTAGTTTGATTTCTATCCCTGCAGGTATGTCAAATATGAATGTTGGCATCTTTCTTTTATTTACAACATTAGGAACGTTGATTTGGAATATTGTTCTCGTGTGCTTAGGTGCTTCAGTAGGTGGTTCATGGGAAACAATTGTAGATTATATGGATGTTTATTCAAGAGTGATTTACGCTATACTGATCTTACTCGTTATAATTTTATTGTACCTATTTATCAAAAGAAGAAGGTAATTGTTATAAAACTGAAGGCCGTGTCATTTAACTGTCCTAATGAAGTAAGAGAAGAAGATATTCAAATGTGGATTAAAGAAATGAGCACACTACCTAGTCATATAAAGGCGTTAACTGTATCCCTAGATAAATCGAAATGAACAAAAACGTATAGAGAAAATAGCTGGAATATACGTCAACTTATTCACCATGTTTTAGATAGCCATTTAAACGGATATATGCGAATGAAATTAGCTTTGACAGAAGAAAATCCGGTAATTAAAACGTATGAAGTAAGTGAATGGGCAAGGTTAATAGATTGTGAGTTGCCTAGTAATGTTTCATTACAGCTCTTAGAAAGCCTACATGAGCGCTGGACATACTTACTTAAAAATCTAACAGCCATTCAATTCAAGCGTATCAGTATCCTGACGGTAGTAAAATGCGAATTGAACAAAGTATCGCACTTTACGCATGGCATGGTAATCATCATTTGGCACATATTCAACAAGCTTTGAATAATTAACATCTGAGTGAATTTATGAATAGAGTACGATTTTCCATTAAACAGGCACAAGTACGGAATAAAAAGCAGCGCGCCCATCTTACCTATAAGGGCATTTTAATTAAGCAACATATTAAAAAAGTAAGCTCATGTAAATGTACGAACTAGTAGAATAGTTTAAGATATAATTTGAATCTCTATGTATAAAGGGAGGAATTATGGGTGAATAAGACCAGTGTGCTTATTAGTTTCTCGCTTATATTATTAATAGTTTCTATTATTCCATTATTTTATATCCTTCGTGAATATTGGATTGAACATCAAATAAACGAACGATACGAAATACATCACGCTTATCAAGATAGTCAAGTATTTGGAGATATGGAGGCTGTTCCAGAACTGACAATAAATGATAAAAACATTAAAATAATAGAAGAAAAAACGAGTAAGAAGGCACCATTAACTTCTTGGGATCAAGACGAGAATGTTTCTCCTGGAGACATAGTGAAAATACATCTTCTATTGAATGATGAAGAAATTTCCAAGCCTGATGAGATATGGCTTTCTAACCGTAATAGAGGGGGGAGATATTTTTCGTGGTTCGATATAGTAATCGTTACTGACAAATTGACTGGTAAAAAACAGATAAACATAGTTCAGAGATTGACAGATAACAACCAACCAATGAAAAGCAGGGAATGGAAAATAATCACTATTACTCAAGACAATGATGTTAGTGAAGAGCTTTTAAAATACTCCGAGAGAAACGATAATAAATTAGGTGTTAAGCTAATAAATTTTTCTGGTACTTCACTTATGTCTATGGGATATTACTCAGACATTACAAAAGGTTATCCAAATCACTTTTTTCCTTTCATATATCCTATTTCAACAAGTATAATAGGAATTTTTTTGTTAATCATTTCCTTAAATATTATTTTATACAAGAAGAGACTCTTATTAATTGAAAGAGAGCTTTAGGAGGTTCTTTTTGATTCCTCTTCATTTTCAGTATTCCCGTATACGGACACAGTTGAATAGGGGGAACTGTATTATTGCATGGTATAGCGTATTGTGAAAATTCAAGTGGTATTGAAATAATTGTTGATAGCAGTTCTATTTTTTTAATTATGCCATTCAATGAGAGAAACCATTGGATGTAGTCCCTTGATTATAAGATGGTTCAACGGTTTTAGTTATTAGTGAATTTAATTAACTATTGCTACAACATCGTTTAGATTTAAAAGAATGGGGTTTAACGGAACAAGGTGAAAGTTTCGAATTGAAATAGTCTTGGTTCATCCATTAATGACTGAGCAAGATCAAGCTATAGCCTTTTTTATCCCTTAATAGTATGAACATAACGATTGGAGTGGTACATATCGATAAGAACAATTATAAAAAAGATAATTTATTGTTGAAGATTGTGGCTTACTGGTTTGCTATACCTCGAATATGGCGCAGAAGTGTGTTTTGGGGTGTTATGTTCACATTAGCAATAGTTGGCTGGGTTAAGATAATAAATAAGTATTTGTAAGAGATGGAACAATATTACTCCTCGTGTAAGGATCAACTTCCAATTTTGGAGAAAAGGGCTCTTATGGAAATATTTATCCCATTTTGCTTGATTTTTCCTTGAGACTTCCTAAGTCATTAAATAAACGAACAAATGATTTAATTGCAATATGGAAAGAAAACTTAGAAATACAAAAAGAAATTCTAAACGAAATGAAGGAGCTAAGAAGAGGTTCGAATTCCAAAGGTTAACAGACGCACATCAGTAATAAGGATAAGCGCTCATTTTATGTAAAAGGAAAATTAAAGAATACATAGAAAATAGTTGAAACGAAATATGTAATAAATCGTACATTAATTATAGAAGAAATTAGGAAGCGAAATTTTGAGGAGTGTCAAATGATTTTATTCTTAATATTTTTAGTGCTATGCTTGCTTAGTTTTAATTGGGTGATGGGATATGGGAAAGGGAATATAGCGATCGATTTAGATGAGAGATATGTGAATTATGCAGAGTATGTTAAAGCAATACAGTATGAACTTGTCAAACAAGGAAGAGAGGTCAATTATAAAGGTGATGGAATTTTTATAATAGATGGGCGCTCCTATATATTCATAGAGCGAAATGTTTCAATGGGAGGCATTCCTTTACAAAGAACAACTCTAAAACCTGAAAGATGACATACCTAAACCAGTTAATAGATGTTATTCCATTTTCATCAATTGGGTAGCTATGGGCGTTATTATATCAGCTATATCGGGTTTTACTAGAATGCAAAGAGCACCACTTTATGTCATATTGGGTATGTTGTTTGCTGTTCAAAGCACATTTGGAATATAACTGTATTCTTAGGTATAGCTGCTCTTTCGTAATAAAGCAAAATTTTTATTGCAAGATGTCCGTCTATTTTTAACAACGGTTGGATTGTTGTGAGGAAATCCTATAAACATTCTTTTTACCAGGTAAGAACTTGAAAAAATAGATACCATAGCCAGCACAGTCTGAACAACATATTCTTCATTTTTGAGAATCTGCGGATGACGTTTAGCTTTCGAGAAGCTTTTCTGTAATAGGAAGCAAACACGATTCAAGAGAAAGAATTTAAATTCATATCCTTTACTCTTTAAGCGTAATAAGTTAACGTGTTTTATAGTTATCGAGGTGATGATATGAAAATAAGAAATATCGACAGAGCTCTACTTACAGGCTTATTTGTAGGAATCATCATTTTTATTTCTGAATATTTCTTTCCTGATACCAATTCTTTTATATCAATCTTTATTGGTGCGCTAGCAGCCTTAATTGGTTATTTAATCGCAGTTAAGATACTTCCGAAAGAAAATGATTAAAACCAAACGTTAAAACATGTAAAGAAACGGACGTATTTCTCAACGAAAGAAAACGTTTACCATGCATATAAAGGAATATTAATTGAGAAGTCCGGCTGTTCTAATGTGAGATAAAGGAGAGATTTTAGTTGAGTTTTAAAAGCGAAATTAGTCAATTGGTATGCAGGAAAATTATATCTGCTACAATTTCGGGTTCCTTATTCGCTATAATTTTAGGTTTATTTGTACCACATCCATTTGGTGAAGAGATTAGCTCTGTCGCTGAATACCTTCAAGCGTTCGTACTAGCTGTTCCTGTATATCTTATATATAGTTTCCCAATTATTTTATTATACGGTACAGTAACCTCTATAGTAAGCGACTATATATCCAATTTAATTTCAAATTACACAAGTAAAAATTTAAACATATTCTTCACGATAACATTACATATACTTTTTGGTTTAGTTTTACTTTGGTACAGCCTATTAGCATCTATTTTATATTTTATAACTGATTATATTTTGAGTAAAAAAGATACATATAAATGGAATAATGCTTTAAAAAGCTTAGGAACCCCCATTATAGTCTGGATTGTATTCATGAGTAGTGTGTATATTACGAATATATTCGGGTGAATATCTATTTAAGCTTTGCCTAATAAGGATTAGCGTACTTTATATATAAGATTCAGATTTTTGGATAAGATTTTTAAACTGATTAAAGTGGAGGAGAAATGAAGTACATTAACATTAGTCTAGTTTTGTTTTTAATAAGTTTATGTCTATTACTTGTTGGTCTATTCTTTAATGAAATAAAATATGATCTAATTAATACAGGACTGATTGAGAATTATTAGGAATAGCTATGCTAATCATTGGTGCTATCATTAAAGAGAGGAAATAAAGATTGTTGAAGAATCACTATAGTGAGGAAAGGAACATAGCTGTGAAAAACTCAAAAGACGCTAAGGACATAATGGATAGTTTAATACCATTAGGAATGATTTTTGGATGTGCTCTTGGTGTGATTATGGGTATCGTTTTTGAACCATACTTGCTGTTTACAACGATTTCTGGAACTGTAATCGGCTATTTAATTGGCGTTATTGCTTATGTGATTTATAGTATGAATGAAAAATCGTAATTTGCGAAGATAAAATAAGGATTGCTCTGTTTTTGGGTTGGTGGAACAGGATTAATCCAAGAAAGGAGAGAAGTTTATGGAAATAATTTTGATGTTTGCAGCTGGTATTATTGTCTTAATAATAGCTGTTTTGGCAATTAGTAAAGGGATTACAGAACGGATCAGAACTCGGGATGTAAATGTGAAGAAAAAGATTGCAAACCTTGAAAATAGGATAGATGCACTCGAAAGTAAAAAAAGATAGGTATTCGGATAATGTATGGAAATCTCGAAATACTTCATAATTGAACATACAGAAAGGTCAACTATATTTCAGGATATCCTTAAAATGTGTATCCGGTAACTATTGAATGATATAATTGGAAACATATTCATTAAAATACCTGAAGGAGAGATATATCATGACCAAACATAAAATTTATACAATGAGTGTCGCAAGTGTCTACCCCCATTATGTTACGAAGGCAGAGAAAAAAGAACGTACGAAAACAGAAGTCGATGAAATCATCCGTTGGTTGACAGGGTATAGCCAGAAAGAGTTAGAAGCGCAACTGGAAAAACAGACAGACTTTGAGACCTTCTTCGCTGAAGCTCCTCAACTGAATCCTTCACGGACGTTAATCAAAGGTGTAATCTGCGGTGTACGAGTGGAAGATATTGAAGAACCTATTATGCGGGAGATTCGCTATTTGGATAAACTGATTGATGAGTTAGCAAAAGGAAAAGCGATGGAGAAGATTTTGCGGAAATAATTATTAAAAAGAAGACACAATGCTTCCATTCATAAAACATCAAAGAATCTGTGTTTTTTGTTAAATCTACTATAACCTTAAAACCTTGACTAATCGTGATTCTAGTAATCCGATGTTTGGCTGTAAGACTAGTAATAAATAATTTTTCCATCATTTTCAATTACCCGAAAATTGCTGTCTTAAGAGTCAAAGCTTGATTTACTGGAGAATAACGCTCTATCAAAAGAGAGCGGAGGAAAGAACATAGATCTGGACTATTTTAGTAATCGTATTCATATTTGGTTACTATTTTTTGATAAAGAGTAAATCGAAGCAATACAAAAATGTTTTTCTTTATTATCCGTTGTTTGTTTATTATTGGCACTTACTCCATTATGGGGATTGAGGTTTATGGATCTTACCATTTGTATTCGGAATATTAGGAATTATATCAGGGTGGTTTGGAATCAAAGGTGATATGAGAATACGTTTATTATTAGCAAACTTAAGGGGTTGGCTTTTTAATTTTTGTGTTTTATAGGTACATTTGGTTCTCAACAGCCATAAATTCTAATGTGGCTTCATCATATTTCCTTCTCCTAAAAAACTTTCGCTAATAAAAATGAATCCTCAATATCATATATTAGGGCGGTCGAGAATGAAACTATTAATCATAGGTTTATTACTATTACTAATTCTAATTATCGCTTTTGTTGTTTCAGGAATTGCAGTAAATAAGCATAATATGAAGAAGAATAAATACGACTTATTAAATTACTTTAAAAATCATAAAGTTTCTCTATCCTTAACCATTAAAGAAAATGGTCGAAATACTCTAGCTATAAACCCGGATAAAAAGTATCCGTTAGCGAGTACAACGAAAATAATAATAGCATATAACTTTGTTAAGAGTGCAATGAATAACAAGATATCCATTGCTGAAAAGGTTAAATTAAACGAACTTGAAAAATTCTACATTAAAGATACAGATGGAGGTGCTCATCCTAATTGGAAATATTCGATAAACTATCCTACGGAAGTATCTTTATTAGAAATAGCTAAAGGGATGATGCAATACAGTTCTAATGCCTGTACGGACTTTTTGATACATAAAATCGGAGTAGACGTTGTGAATGAAAGTATCGAAGTGCTCCAGCTAAATCACGATAAAATAACTTATTTAACATCACCTATTATTATGCCAGGGTATTTATCAGATAAACGGAAGCCAGCTTTAAATAAGTTAGACGCAATGAGTAGTCAGTCCTATCACGAATTAGCAAATGAATTATTTGTAAAAATGCAAGCGAATAGGAGTGATTATCTTAAAGAAAAAACGCCTAACATGCTAGATCGCAAAATGCAATTGTTAATCACTAAAAGAATGGCTTATTCAACGACAAATCAATATACTGATCTAATGTTAAGATTAGGAAAGGAACTCTTAACCAAAAAGGAAAAAAGTTATTTAGTGAAATAGTAATAGGTAAAAGTGTAAAAAGTGACAAGGATGACTATTTTTGGTATAAGGGGGGAGCTACACCATACGTTCTAACTTCTGCCTTATATAAAGAATCACAGGATACGACAATATCCGTTTCCCTATTTATTGAGGATGATAAGGGGGGAGATTTATATTGGATAAGAACTATATTTAATGATTTTGTAATCAGTGTTGCCACAGATACGGAGTTTAGAAAAAAGGTAAAGGAAATGGCATAACCGCATTTATTGAGGAGTTTTTTTAAAATGGAATTTAAAGTTAAAAAAGGTCATTCTTATATGACCATCATATTGGTATGTCAACACTAAATTGGACAAAAATTATAGGGCTGTTGTTTGAATTCCACAGGTGTTAAATATCCTATTGTTCCATGAATTCGAATATTATTAAACCAATTCCTTGGCGGCAAATGAACCTGTTTCTTGATGATTTTTTATCCAACGACCTAATGTAGAAGGTGTGATGTTATACTCTCTTGCAATATCTGCACACGATTTGCCGTTTTCATAGAGCTTCACTAATTGCAGGTTTAAATTCGGGTGTAAAAGTTCGACGTTGACGAACTATCGTAGTATGCTGTATGCCCCCTTCAGTTATTAATCTAAGTTTACAAGCCCTCATTTTCTCTGTCCAATTTAGTGTAGCCTATCTAAAATTTAGTACTTAAAGTAATAGGGCGTTATTTCCCGTATAAGAATACAAATGTTAAAAATTATTGTTATTATATAAAATAGAGGTTAATTTTAAAGCTTTTGGTCTTGACGAAGCTAAGACATAAAATAGGAAGATCCAAAAGAAAAATTCGAATTACAATACGAATGATAAAAATAATAGGAGCATTCCTGTAATGAAGAAATTTGAGGGTTGAACAAAAAAGAGCCCCCTTGGTATAGTACAGG
>NZ_BAAACY010000010.1:0-25983 GCF_039521925.1 Virgibacillus salarius
ACTAAAAAAAGATATGAATCCCATAATAACATGGAAATCATATCTCTTTGGACTTTTTCAGTGGCCTCTTACATTATCCGCTCTTTTTATTTATTTTTCAAACATAATCTTCTTAAAATTAAATCGTAGTGCATATTATAAGACCACCTTTTAAATCAATACATTCTTCGAATAGGTTTTTGCTTCGTCTCCCTACTTGGATGCAATCCTCTAGTTTCACCAATATAAATATCAAGAATAAACATTCTTTGAAAAACTCCTTTTATTTCTAAATCAATTTTACATAGGATAAATAGAATTAAAAAAAGGTAATAGCTCTTGCTATTAAGTCGAGGATTAGTTAAAAAAATAATAAATTGAGCTTTGGATATAAAATCCCCCCTAAAGCTGAAGCGTATTTTTTGTCCACTTTAGGGGGAGGTCATAATTCTTAATCTTTTTATATTATTCATCAGTCAAAATGACGAAACTAATTTACTGATTCATCGTAATTATACTAAAACAATTAGTGCCAAGTGTATTTATTTTAGAAGGGAAGGTTAAATCATTTTCGTATTGAATAATGGTTATTTAGATAATGACGATGTGAAAAATATAGAGATTCAAAAGCAGGATTCATAGGGGTGATATGAATGAAAGAATGGTGGGAAAGGAAGAAAGTGAAAACAAGCAGGAGGAAAATAGAAAAAGAGAATTATACGTTTTGGAATGTCATTCTTGACGTATTGTGTTGGATACCTGAGTTAGTAATTTTACCTATCCGCCTAGTTTATTGGCTGATAAAGAGTGTAGGAAGAATGCTTAGAAATATCGTTGACTTCTAAGGGGAAATACAAACTAAAGTATTTAACTTTACAACTATAGAAGTAAATTAAAGATATATAATTTTGATGATGGGAAAGTTTGTATGATGAAAAAAATTTCTAAGGAAGTTATATGTTGAAGTAGAACGAGGGGCTGATTTCACAATAGGAGAAAAGAAATATCTAACTCCTTCTGATGATTAAAAAGTATTAAAGTAAATGTAGTAACGGGTATAAGAGCTGAAGAAGGCAATAGAGATATTTTATTATATCGGTGATATTATGAGACGATATTATATTGCAGTGATATATAATATATTCGAACCTAATAATCAATAAGAAGATATGAATGAATACCTTTTAGATTTGACTTTTGATATTGATAAGCAAATAAGAAAATTTGCGAAAATGGATGTCGCTCTCTTAATAAAGGTTTATGAATCAGACCTTAAAACGTTAAGATTTTACAAAGAATATAAATTTAAAATGCAAGTGTAGTTGTAATCAATAGTCTTTGCTCAACTAATTGGTACGATTGTCGAATAAGAGAATTGTTATTTATACTAATGAAATAGGATAAGTATATGTATCTAATGACTGTAGGGAGGAGAATTAAAGTGATATCCATTTTAAGCATTCTAATTGCAATTTTTATTTTAGATCAATTTATCAATCGAAGCTTAATAAAAAAATGGGATATAGAAATACCTGAATTAGAAAGGAAATACGTAAACAAACTACATAAATATGTTGAGAAAATACTTTACTGTAGTAGTTTTATAGTGATGATTATTGCTATAAATGAATTTTCTCACCTCAGAATATTTATCTTTATTAGTATGGCTGTTATGTTTGCTTTTCGTACCATAATGAAATGGACTTTTACAAAAGAGAGCAAAACATATCTCCTAAGTGCTGTAACTTGCGGATTATTTATTGTAGGCTCAATTGTATATGGCTTAACACATTATAATGAAATACTTTGATACTATCTTATAGAAAAGTATAATACTTTAACGCAATTAAATATTATTAAGCTAACTGGTACGGAGATAATTTATTGATTATTCTATTAGAGAATATATTTCAAATGTCTGCAGTAATACTACTCTTATGTTCATTCTATTATTATAGACATTTAAAAAAATGAAGAGAGAAAGAAAGTTAACTATATTTGAACTTTCAAATTATTTCATAACTCAAGATACAATCTTTCTCCTTTCTTTGCTCAGTTAGTTATCTACTTCTTTTGTTAGATAGAAATAATTGAACCGAACAAAAGAGCTAGATTGTTTTATAATAATGATTCTGAAGGAACTTCCAATATCGTAGTTACTAATAGAGGTGTTTTTGTGAACAAATTAAATAAATTCTTTTATGGATTTTTAGGTGTGGAGAATAAAAAGTTAGATGGAATTACTTTATATACCTTAGAACAAAAAATGATAGATAAAAAATTCCCCGAAAACCTCATAGAAGAACTACTGGTGGAATTTAATAAAATCATAAATGAACGGGGCGAAAGAGGATTCCAAAAATGTCTTGTCAATTTAAATTATCAAGTGCCTGAACCATACAAAAGTGAATTAAACGCTGAAAAAATGTATGGGTATTATAGAAAATGGATAGAGGATGAAGTGGTTAAATTAGAAAATGAAACCAAATTATCCTGGGAAGAACAAACAGAAGATATTGAAGACTTAAATATAGAAGCTAGAAAAACACAATTAGTATTGAGGCATAGAATTTCAGATGTGGTTTTAGAGTTATTAAATTAAAGGGTTTATTTACAGAGTAAGCGTCTACACTTTATTTTAGACTAAGGAAAATTTATGCACCAAATAAAATGTTGATGGATTACCATAAATAGGTTATGATGAATAATATAAAGCTATCTTGTTGTGCAAGGTAGCTTTATTAAGATAAGGTAACTTGTATTGCAATATAGTGATAAGGATGAAAATTAATGTCTTTGAGAAGTCAATTATTAAAAGGAATTTTAGAGGGATGCATTTTATCAATTATTGATAAAGAAACAGTTTATGGTTATGAATTATCACAAAAACTTCAACATTTTGGTCTGAATGAGGTTAGTGAAGGGTCTATTTATCCTATCTTGGTTCGTCTTCAAAAGGATGGATTAATCAAAGGTGAAATGCGAGCTTCTCCAACAGGTCCTAAACGAAAATACTACCAACTTACCAATTTAGGGGTAAAGGCATTATTTGAGATTCAAGAGGAATGGAAAAATATTCAGAAACCTGTTGATAAATTGTTGAATAGGAGTGTTGCTGATGAACGCTAAAGAGCTGATTCAATTAAATAACAAAAAACGTAAATTACTTACAAAAGAAAATGAAGAATATTACGATAAAATGCTAGTTTATATTCGAACCAGTCTAGCAATTTCGGAACAACAATCAGAGGAGTTATTGATGGAGATATTAGATCATATTATTGAGGCACAGAATGAAGGAAAACGTGCAGAAGATGTGTTTGGAGAGCCCCCCGCTGCTTACTGTAATGAAATAATCAAGCAGTTACCAAAAGAACCAGGGAAAAGTACAGCATTTTTTATAGGCTTTCTATTACTACAGCTAGCAGGCCTGATAGCAGTAATACATGGGATAGGAGATGTCATTATACACTATTTCAAAGATAGCAATCAGACAGTTTATATAGGAACAGCATTTGTTACTTTTTTTATAGTTGCTGTTATTATTTTCCTCGACGTTTTTCTGATCTTAAAATGGTTACAACAATCTGTATACAAGGTACCAAATAAAGTTAAAGATTTTTTCTCAATCTTTTTCATTGTGATTCTCTCACTTCTAGGTATGATTCTTCTACCTAGATTTATCCCTCCCTTTGGATATGCAATCGAAGTTGGAGGTTTCGTATACCTAATACTTGGTTTAGCAACACTCATCATTTCAAAATGGTTAGATCGCAAATATCGTTTTACAAAATAGTGTTTAAAGAATAGCAAGGATGTATTATTTTATTCCAGAAAAGGGTCAGATAGTAGAGTAAAAAAATTGCAAAATCATAGGTTTAATAGGACTAAAAAAGGAAGGAAGCCTCATTAGCTTCCTTTTTATGCTTTCACTTTTTTATTAGACCTAAATCTGCCACCTTTTTGTTAACTTTATCTGCTACTTTCCAAGTTTGGGTTGATTTATTATTAGATAGAATATAAAGGGTGTTCATTTCATTTAACTTTTTCTCTAAAACATATCCTTTGCTATGTGAGTGTTTAATATCATTTGTTATGGTTTGAATGAATTCTTTTTCTTCTTTCATTATATAGCCTGCGACACTAGTTGTGTATCCTGTCAAAGAACACACTGCTACTACTATCAAAAGGACTACTTTCTTCATATTTATCTTTTATTTTTTTAGCATTTCGCAGAGTTCGTTTTTAATACATATTGCAAAAAGCAGTAAGTAATGTCGCTGTCGATTTGAAATAAGTTTTGATAGATTATGTTAATATGCTGGAGTATTAAATTTAGCAATAGGTGGCTTTCTACAGTATCAGCAACAAAATGTTGATGTGATATACTTGTGTACATATATCCATAGATTAGCGTTTAAGGCTTAACTTGAAGAATCTATGGGCATGATTGGTCTTGAAAGGCTGAAAGGGTTGTTTAAATGATCGTACAATGATCTAATTCATACCTACCACTCCAAGTAAAGTCCTATTGTTGTAAACGTTGAAAACTATAATTACCTACTGTAGATAAGCCCAGTTGTTGAATAAAAAAACCTTTAAAATATCAATTCCCATATTCGCTCGCTGAAGTTCTTTGCGTAACTGTAATATCTCTTTTTGTTCTGGCGTTCAGTTGTCTTCTTCTTTAAAAGAACCGGAATTTCGATATTGGTTAACCCAACGATTATAGGACGAAGGGTTCAGTTCCTACTCCTGGATGATTTCTTTTCGTGGCTTTCCGTTGGTCGTAAAGCTGAACGATCTGATTCTTAAATCCTTCGGTATATGTACAACGGTTTCGTTTAGTCATTTTTAGTCTCCTTAAGCGAGCATAGTTTAGTAAAGTCTAACGGACCTTAACGAAACTGTCCAACCAAGTGTAGCCTATCCATGAAAAACATACTAAGATTAGTGGGTAAGGTCATCGACGAGTGATCTTACCCACTATTTCTTTTTTTAGTTATAGTGAGGAGTGAAAGAAAGCCCGGTCAAAGCCTCAGTGATTACGAATCCGAATCAAACTCTTCTCCATAAATCCCTTATATTTCCAATAGTGAAATAACTAACAATCTTATAATATTCACCGATATATGTAATGAGTATTTAGTAATGGTTCTTTAGTATGAATTTTAAACTAAACTTGTAAGGGAGGAAAAGAAATAGAGGATTATAAAAGTAATTATATGTAAGCTGAAGATCCATATTTCTGTATTAATTGTGTATCAAATCCTATCTATCCAAGGTTTTAAAAGTAACTAATAGTCATTTGTAAATCATTCGATTTGCCAAATAGCATTATAATTTTACGAATAATAGCATATTCATTTTGGTTGTAAAAAGAGATTGATAAAACAAAATAGAACAGAAGAAAATCGTATTTTTAGTTGTAGGCATAGATAATGATAACGTTAGTTTTCTATTCGTTGCAGCTACAAGCGTGGTAGATAGTGAAGAAATAGAGATTAAACCTGCATCAAATATTGGTGGGGTTTAAAAGAATGTGCAAGTATTAAACTTGATTACAAATGATGTCATTCGGTTTGGTTGCAATTAATCTTATACCATTATATAAACTGACAGGGGATACTAGCATGAAAAAACTACTCAAATTTAAAAGAATTAAAACAAAATTGTTATTCGGTTTTGGGTTACTTATAGCATTAGCATTTATAGTAGGAACGGTAAGCTATATTGCTATTGAAAAGTTAAATAATAATACAAAGCAAATTGTTGAAAAGGACGTTCCGTACCTAATTATTAATGAAAATTTTTCTTATAATATGTCACAGAGTGCATCAATGGTTCGTGGCTATTTCCTATATAATGATAAGGAGATAAAGAAACAATTAGAGGCTAATTTGGAAAAAGGTAAAGAAATAGAGAAAGAAATGTTGACTTTAAGTGATTCAGAAAATATTAAATCCATTATAGACAAAAAAGCTAAATGGACAGATATGGTAACTAATTCAATCACCGAATATGAATCGGGTAATCGTGATAAGGCTGTTGAGATATTATTGGAAGCTAAGTCACTTTCCAATGAAATAATGGATAGTAATGAAAAATTATCTTCAAGAAGTCAAAATGATGTCAATAAACAAGGAAAACAAATTATATTGTATGGTGATTCAACAGTGTTCTTTATTTTAATCATATCAGGTTTAGTTTTAATAATTGGTATTATTATAGCTTTAATAACTGCAAAGTCTCTTACTAATCCAATCTTAATAATTATGAAACGAATGAATGATTTGGCAAAAGGCGATTTAAGTCAAGAACCGTTGAAAACCAACAACAAAGATGAGGTTGCGCAACTTGTTAAAGCAACGAATATAATGAGTGATAATAATCGGAATCTATTAAATAGAATTTCTGAAGTATCCGAATCTGTTTCAAGTCAAAGCGAAGAGCTAACGCAGGCAGCCAGTGAGGTTAAAGCAGGAGCAGACCAAGTTGCAATAACAATGGAAGAGCTTGCAACTGGGGCAGAAACACAGGCGAATAGTGCCAGTGAGTTAGCATCCATTATGGGAACGTTCACTAACAGAGTTGAAGAAGCAAATGAAAGTGGAGAACGTATTCACGAGAATTCAGGAAAAGTATTAGAGCTGACAACAAAAGGAAGTCAACTAATGAATGCTTCAACTGAGCAAATGATTAAAATTGATCGGATTGTAAAAGATGCAGTAGAAAAGATGCAAAATTTGGATAACCAATCGCAAGAAATCTCAAAACTTGTTTCGGTGATTAAAGATGTTGCAGAGCAAACAAATCTTTTGGCTTTAAATGCTGCCATTGAAGCTGCAAGAGTGGGTGAGCATGGTAAGGGCTTTGCAGTTGTGGCAGATGAAGTAAGAAAGCTGGCGGAGCAGGTTGCTCTATCCGTAAATGATATTACGACAATTGTAACCACCATACAAACTGAATCCAGTGTTGTAGCTGACTCATTAAGAGATGGATATTCAGAGGTAGAACAAGGAACATCTCAAATAGAAACCACAGGTAAAACGTTTAATAATATAAGTTCTGCAGTTACAGATATGGTTCAAAGTATTCAGGCTGTATCTGAACACTTATCTGAAATTGCGGCTAATAGCCAAGAAATGAATGGGTCTATAGAGGAAATAGCCTCAGTTTCTGAAGAAGCTGCAGCGGGTGTAGAACAAACATCAGCATCAGCACAGCAATCAAGTGGGTCCATGGAAGAAGTGGCAGGAAGTTCTGAGCATCTTGCTAAATTGGCTGAGGAATTAAATGAATTGGTAGGGCGATTTAAGTTGTAATGTTACAAATCAATTTTGTATAAGTAGCAGAGTGATCATTAATGTTTTGAATAAAGGTAAAAATGTATAACATGTTTAACAACCGATATTTCATATTGGAATTCAATTTATAGTTGTGAAATGTTACTTAGAAATAATATTTTCCCCCCATAATATGATAAGAGAATAAGCTTTTCTATTAAATTGGACATGCATTCAATAGAAAACTATATAAATTAGATTTCTCCTTTTCGGTCAAGCAATATTATTCATTAACATACTCATTCACCTGAATTCACTGAAAGAATGAGGAAATTATAAAAGGATTTACGGGCTAAACTAGGTTCTATAGCATTTGAAATGAATAAGGCAGAAAAGAATGTTGAATTATAGAGAGAAGCTATTAAAGTTAATGATAGATAGTTAATGGCATTTGTTAAATTTGAAAAGTTTAATTCAATGTTAGAGTTGAGGAAGCAAATAATAATATGCAATTTTTTGCTTCATAGAATGACATACTTTACTATTCAATATTTGCGTTTTCAGAGAGTAGCGGACATGATAGCCTATTGTGAGCGGCTTATTGGAGAAGTGCCTTGAAGATAGATCGTGTCCGTAATGGGCTCTATGACAAATGATTTTAATAATGACAATGACCCCGTTTTTCGTGAAAATAATCTTTTCCGATTTTCGGGTCTTTTTCATACCCCTTGTTCATTGCTGACTTTACTCTTTTCTGGAGCTCCTTTTTTATAATTATATTTTTTATCCCTCTTTTCAAAAATAGAAATAGAATTGTCTTCACTGGCTGTTGTTTCTCTATTTTGGGACTAATTCGTCTGTAAAGTGTGAATTTGATAGGTCGATTCTTTTTTTAACCTTGTAATGCGATGTATTATTGTGTTACGATGTAAATATAATTCGTTTGAAAGTGAGGTGTCGTTTATGGACAAAGAGATAATGAAGGGTAGTATTGATATTTTATTTTTATCTCTATTAAATAAAAGGGACATGTATGGTTATGAAATTGTAAAAACATTAAAAGAAAATAGTAATGAACTATACAACATGAGTGAAGGGACGTTATATCCCGCTTTGAAGCGATTAGAAAACAAAGAATGGCTACAATCTTATTGGGGCAGTTCAGAGAATGGCGGGAGAAGGAAGTACTATAGGATCACACAAGATGGGAAGAAAGTGTTAGATAAGAAATTAAAGGAATGGAATCAAATAAGTAATTTAATTAAAGTATGTTCGGAGGGTATCGCATGGATAAAAAAATCGAAAATTATATTGATAAAGTTGTGAATCAATTACATTGTGACGAGGAAGAAAAGAGAGAAATAATTGATGAAATGAGAGATCATTTACATTTATTAAAAAATGAATATATAGATCAAGGTTTTACTAAGGAAGAATCAACAAAAAAGGCGTTAGAGAGTTTTGGAGAACAGAAACAATTAACGAAAGGTTTACAGGAGTCACTGTTTCCATTCTATAAAGTAACTAAGATAGGAACATGGATTTTATTTGGTCTTTACTCATTTATTATTCTATTTAAGTTACTCTTTCAACGTATCATTTTCCGAATCAACGATTACTACGTAACTGGAGATACATTTAACAGATATGTTTTTACTCCAATGAATTCAGAAGGCTATGTTGAATTTATAAAGGTCAATTCGAATTTCATTCCGTTTAAAAATACCATCGAATACATATCTGGAGCTGACCGTTTTAATATGGACATCATCATCAATAACACATTAGGGAACATTTTAATTTTTCTGCCACTGGGAATTTTTCTTCCTTTATTAATTAAAAAATACAGTAGATTTACTAGGGTAATTGTTGCTTCAACCGTTATTAGTTTTTCAATTGAAACTTTGCAGCTGGCTTTAAAAATTGGGCAATTCGATATTGATGATGTCATTTTGAATACAATTGGCAGTATCATTGGTTTTCTGATTTTAAAGATAGCCAAAAGTGTCATCACTTTTCCAAAGGGAAGTTTCGTTCGAAGAACAACAAATTGATTCGCTTAACATTCCATACAAAGTGCAATAGATTTTTTAAAAGGTTTGTAGAAATATCGAGAATTAGGGGAATAGTGATTATGAAAATTTTATTGAAAGTAGGATTAACAGTTGTATTATGCTGTTATTTGTTCATTCTTTCAAAACTAATTCTATTCAAACACCTTGCCATTCCAGACATTATGAGCCATTTTACATTTAATTTTGATGGCTATTACTGGAATAACCACAATTTTATTCCGTTTAAGACGATTACGTATTATTTGTTCTTGGCGAATGATATAAACATCAACATACGGGTTGAAAATCTAACTGGAAATATTATTGGGTTTATGCCATTCGGATTTATTCTTCCACTGTTATCAAGCAAGTTCCATAGGTTTAAAAAGATTACAATTGCAGCTCTTTCTTTAAGTTTAACATTCGAACTAATTCAACTTATTTTCGGCTTTGGTAGTTTTGATGTTGATGATATTATTTTGAATACACTCGGAGGAATATTAGGGTATCTACCCATTAGCATATACACTAACCGCAGGCAGGGACAACAAAAGAATGTAATGGATTAAATGAAGAAATTTATGGTAAGTTGCACGGCTAATGGGAAACCCAACCGTGCTTGTTGAAGTGTATGTAATACTTAGGTGTAGAGTGGTACAGCATGTACATCGGTTGATTTCACAGCTTACAGGCAAATTATTAGTGAAATGAGGCAAGCATTTTGAAAATGGACGTTCATCAATTAGCAGAGTATCTCGCAGACAATCCTTTTCAAGTAGAAGGAATATATCGTTATGCTAAAAACCCAGGTGTACCTGACGCTGATTATACAGACTCTTTTCCTGGATTTGTCTTTCCACTTGCAGGGAGGACACAATTTCAATTTAATGGTACACCTTATATCCTTTCCCCAGGGAAAATTATCCATGGGGGTGCAAAAATGGAACTGGCTCAAAAAATGTTTGGTGACACAAACTGGGAATATATTCTAGTTCTATATCGGATAGATAACTCAAAACTAGAAGACACTAGCTTTTCTCAACAGCATTTTGAATTATCAACAGGGCAATCCCCTCGACTTGTCGAAATACTTATGCGCCTGTGGCAAGTATATAATCAGCGTGGAGGCATTTCAATGTTTCAGACCGAAATGCTGTTTCGCGAAGCACTGAATGAAGCCTTATTATCTGTTATTAATAGGCAAAATAGCTGTGAATCACATACTTTATTCGAACGGGTATCTAATTATATTCATGAAAACTATTATCAAAGCCTTACAATAGCATCGCTTGAAGAACAATATAACGTTAATCGAAATCGACTTTCTTACGTATTTAGAAGACATGCAGGGATGGGACCGGCAGAATATCTATTAAACTATCGAATAAAGATGGCACAAAAAATGTTATTTACAAGAAATGTGTCTATACAACAAATTGCACAAGCTGTTGGAATCACTGACCCCTTCTATTTTAGTAGAGTGTTCAAGAAGCAAGTTGGCATTTCTCCTACTAAATATCGCGAGAAGTTCATCAATAATCCATGCTAATTTCAACAAGCATCCATTCTTAACTGAAAATGAATGTACTATACTAATGGAAAGCCACAGGCAACATGGTATAGGGGGAAATTAATATGCAAAAAATGAAAGGACTTCTGTTCTTAATAATATTAGTAGGCATACTAGCTGGTTGTAATAAAACGCCTACTGAAAATAATAATGGATCAGTCTCAGAAGTTGAATCTGAAACAGAAGTTAATATAGATGAAACGGAATGGCCGAGAACGTTTAAGGATGCATCTGGTAAAGAAATTATGATGGAGAAGAAACCTGAAAAATTGGCCACGCTATGGTATTTTTATCCTGAAATATTAGTTGCACTAGGTGAACCACCTACTGCTTCTACAGAAAAAGAATATCTATCTTCTCTATCTTATTTAAAAGGAAAGCTGGATTCAACTGAAGAATTAGGAGATAAACTGTCCCCTAATATTGAAAAGATTCTATCTACTGAGCCTGATTATATTATAGCCACAGAACATCATAAAGAGATACATGACTCTTTAGAAAAAATTGCGCCTGTCATTACACTAAACTCCAATGACATCTATGAAGATTGGCAATACGGTCTTCGTACAGTAGCCGAGATTATTGGAAAGGAAGACGAAGCGGAAAAAGTAATCGATCATATGATGAAAGCGATTGAAACGGGTCGTGAAGCATTAAAGGCAATTGAAGGAGAGTCAGTAGCATTTATAGTATCTTGGGATGGAAAAACGTTTAATGTTCTAGGTGAAGAAAACCCTGTCTATACACTAGCGTTTGATAAAAGTAGGGGGCTGGGGCTTACACCAGATAAGACATTTAAAGGTACTAATAATGAGTTTATTACGTTTGAAGGAATTTCAACGATTCAAGCAGATCATATTTTCCTTATAGGCGACATTACAAAAGAGGATAAATTGATGAACGAATTAGAACAAAGTAATGTATGGAACAACCTGAATGCTGTGAAGAAAAGCAATGTCTATTTAATGGATACTTCCGCTATTACTGGTGGTCCATTGGCTATCGAATATGCGTTACAAAATATAATAAATTCTTTACGTTAGTTCTAAAAGGTGGAGATAAAAGTTATTGAAATCACTCAGTTGTAACAACCGAACGACAAGGTTTGGCCTGAGCATCTTCTTTTTAAACGTAAAGAGCTTTACTAATGCATACTATTTTTTTACTCATTACTGTAACGGTATAGTGGAAGTCAAAATAAGGAGGGATTATTATCCATTACCAACCTATAAAACTAAAGGACGAGTTATCTAAAATTAACGATTATTGGTCCCCACAAGTTATTGGTGAAATGAATGACGATCAAATTGAGCTTGTTAAAATTGATGGAGATTTTATATGGCACGAGCATCCTGATACAGATAAGCTATTTATCGTGCTTGAAGGGGAGATGTTCATCGATTTTCGTGATGGGCAAGTAAAAATTTCTAAAGGCGAGATGTGTATTGTCCCAGGAGGCGTCGAGCATAAGCCTTTCGCCGAAAAGGAATCACACATCATGCTGGTGGAGCCTAAAAGGAAAATAGACTGATAATAAGCATCTAATGTCTGTTGGCAGTTAAAATAAGCGTCGAGTACTTACGTAATTCAGAATTGCGTGAGCACTTGACGCTTTTTAATAAAAAACCCTTTGTTTCGCTAAATGATGGCATACTTAAATTACTCCAATAAGAGCTTGATTACCCAGAGTACGCTTATTCCAATCTCCTAAACGCTTCTTTCTACTATTATGTAAAAAAGCAGCGGTGACGAAATAATAGGTACTCAACTCAATTATGATGCAATATAATATCCATTCTAATCTGGGGCTGGATCCAAGTGATCCAGTTTCTTTTCATAGACTAGGAAATGATGAAATTTGGCCTATATAATTATGGGCGTATTGGGCCGCGTCCAGCTCCAGCACCCAGAAACGAGGCGACTTCACGACCCCCTACGGAAAGTCATCATCGGCTCACAAGCATACCGTAATTTCGTTGTCTCCGTTGACTCGCTCTGTTTCTAATCGGGTGCTTACTTTTGTTATTCCCTAATACCCCCCTCAATCCTTATCAATAGTGTTTTGGACAGTATCCACCCATTCCAATTGCAGTCCTCACTATATCAATCTGCACGATTTTTTCAATTTATACGCAGTGTAATTCCCAACTGTAACATCATCCTAATGCTTCTACATTTAACATAATAATCTTTCTTCTTTCGTTTTCTAAGTGAAAACTTAGTACACTGACTTTAGGTTAACAATAGGGGGAATCTCTGATTAAGGAGAGATGTAGGACGATTTAGTCTGGGAAGGATCTTTTATAGTTTCCTATATCGAGACATCATTTTAATCGTAAAAGTATAATTATCGTAAAAATACATTGACGATCATAGTAATATGATGTATATTATAATTATAAGGAAGTGGGGCGATGATCAACGATACAACTGCCAATACACTGAAGTTAGAAGTATTGTAGGTATGGTATAGGAGGTGTGAATATGGTAAATAAGAAAGTTTCCTCGGATCTACTAAGAGGACATACCGATACAATAATTTTGAACCTGTTGATGACTGGAGATAAATATGGGTATAAAATAACCAAATTAATAGTAGAGAACTCAGCTGGGGAATATGAATTAAAAGAGGCTACCATGTATTCAAGTCTGAAAAGGCTTGAAAAAGATGGCCATATCGTGTCCTACTGGGGAGATGAGACCTCTGGTGGAAGAAGGAAATATTATAAAATTACAGAAAAAGGGAAAGACACGTATATCGAAAATATAAGGAACTGGGAGAACACTAAACGAATATTAGATCAATTATTAGAGAAGGGTGGATATGGAAATGAATGAAAAGTTAAGTAAATATCTGGATAATGAGTTTTCACCTTATGTGGAGACAAACTCAGTTAAGGAATTAAAAGAAGAATTAATGAATAATTTGCAAGAGAAATTAAATGATTTAAGAGAACAGGGACATGATGATGAAACTGCTTTTAGCATGACGATAAAATCTATTGGGGATATATCCGAAATGTTGGATTCTAATGCAGAAAAGCAAACTATGCTCCAGCAGCAGGAAAAGGAAATGGATTTCACTAAAATGGATCTTCGTGAAGCTGATTTAGGGGTAAGTTTAAAAAAAGCAGAGTTTAGCAAAAGCGATCTAAGAGATGCCGATTTTACTGAAGCCAATTTATCTTATAGCTCATTTATCGTTTGTGATTTAAGGAATGTAATATTCGATGGTGCAAATCTTACAGGAGCTAAATTATCAAAGTCGGATTTATCCAAGACAAGTTTTAAACATGCCAAGTTGAATAATACAGATTTAAGCTATTCTGATTTATCGGGTGTTCCATTCGAAAATCAAATTTTCAATGGTACAAATTTTTATAGTTCGGGATTAAAGGGTACGAATTTTAAAAATGCTGTATTTAAAAATGCTTCGTTCAAGTATGCATACGCTTGTAACAAAGCAAATTTTGATGGTGCAACAATGGATAAGGTAACATATGCAGTACTGAAGAAGAATAAAGCAGATTTGACCAATGTTACAGTAATTTAAACTAAATAAAGCATCATTAGTTGGAACGGGGGTTATTAGACCTCGTTCCTTTTCTAATGGTTGGGGATCATGAAGTGGTTACCTTATTGTTATAGTTTTTTCTGTTAAAAAGTTGGTATAGTCTAAAGAAGAAAGAGGGAGGAAAAAGAAGAGAGTGAGCAATAGTACTTATTTAGATTCAATCCTAAAATCAATATCAATCCAAGTTGAATTTAATTGAAATGAGAAGTGTAAGGATAGATCTAGATCATAAGTAATTTTAAAATATGATAAAATAAAAAAACATAACGAAGATTGTTAAATAGTGATAACCAGATACTTCAGTAATAGGATTTAATATGTGACGGGGGTTAAATAATGGAAGCCATTGAATTAGTAGAGTTGAACAAAGTAAACCAAATTCAATAGGTTACAAAAACAAAAATGAATGGCTTTCGGGAAAGTTCTAGGTAGATTAATTTAAGAAGAGCATCTTTTTTGATAAATTAAATATAGTCACGAGGAAGAATAATGAGAAGAAAGGTAGTATTTCAATGAAACGCAAATTCTTATTAGGCATGTTAACAGTAGTTTTAGTAATATTGACTGCTTGTGGAACCTCATCTGACGAGTCTACATTGGACAATCAGTCACCAAATAAAAACTCTAGTCAAAATACAAATGACGATTCTGCAAGTGCAGCTTCGACAGATAATGACACAAATACCAACAATACGAACACAGATACTGGAAGTAATGGTACCGATGAAAAGGGAGATACAACAAACAATGTACCAGCAAAAGATACAGCTAGTTTGAAGGATCAGTACCTTAAGAAATTAAATGATACGAAGAATGAAGTGGAGGAGATGCGAAAAAATCCGATAGACGATACAACATATGCGTTGAAAAAAGTTGAAGGAGATGCATACGATATTTGGGATGAATTGTTAAATGAAATTTATGGAGCCCTAAAGGAGCAACTACCTAAAGAAGAGATGGATCAACTAAGGAAGGAACAGCGTGAATGGATAGCGTACCGAGATCATACTGCAAAAGAGGCATCGCTAAAATATAAAGGTGGCACGATGGAACAGTTAGAATATGTAACGGTCCAGAACAATCTTACCGAAGAAAAGTGTTTTGAATTAGTTGAAGACTATATGAAATAACCCTTCATTATTACCGTGAAGGGGAATGCGTTGAAAATTATGATAATTTAAAAAATATTGTTTATTATAAAATAAATAGTTAATACTATTTATACAGAACATTAAAATGATTGAAAGAATAAAATGATATACCATAGAAAGGTTCTCAAAAATATGTAATGTGTCTGTTAAAATATTACGGTATTATGATGAAATTGACTTATTAAAGCCTTCGTAAATAGAAGTTGAAACGAATTATCGTTATTATGATTATGACAAAATTGAAGCAATTAAAATAATCTTGTTTTTAAAGCGTCTACATATTGATCGACTGTCAGTAAATGTCCTCAAAAAAAGTTATATGGAGCAATTGAAAAGAAGTTTGCCGGTTGTTGTTATGCTAACCTAGTAGTAATTTGCTAGAAGGAGGATAATTATGATAAAAAAGGCGATTCAACTGACATTGTTCGTCCATGATTTAAAAGAAGCGAAAGATTTTTACGTGAACAAGTTAGGATTTGTAGTACGGGAAGAAGAGGAGTTCGAACCAGGGTGGCGTTATCTTGCTGTTTCCCCTGAGAATGGTAACGAAACCATGATTGAACTAGCTGAAGCTAAAACTCCTAAACAAGAACAATTGATAGGCAAACAAGGCGGCGATACGGTCATGCTAATGTTTGAATCCGATCATATTGAAAGAGATGTTAGTGATTTGCAGGAGCGAGGAGTAGTTTTTCAAGGAGAGATACAAGGGGTACCAGGAGGTAAAGGGGTAGTATTTAAAGATTTATATGGGAATAATCTTGATTTATTCGAACCTAGAAAAGAATAACAAATAGACCTTTACCTTTAGTGAAAATTTGAGCTCCCCTTAATTGTTACTAAAAAACAACGAATATATCCCTGTTTACTTAGTTCAGATTAGAGACGCAAAGCCCTCTCAGCGAAAAACGAAACTAGTTAATCCTGGGGGGCTTTTTCTAATTAGACGGCGTGATTTTTTGCTGAAGAATCTTTATGTAAAGCTACTATTAAAATCATGATAATGATACAAGCTGTACCAACCCATTGGTAAATGCCAAAGGGTTGTTTTAACCAGAAAACAGTTGTTAAAACAGCTGCTAGGGGTTCAATACTACCTATAAGACTCGTTTCTTTAGGTGACAGGCTCTGTAAACTTTCTATATAAAACCAAAATGCAATCATCGTTCCGAAAATGATAACGAAGACTATATATAAATATGCTTCTAGCGTTAAGCTGCTATTGTTCAGTTCCCAAGGTGGGTGGATAAAGCTTAATGCAGTACCTCCGATAATCATTGCCCAGCCAACAATGACAAGCGAATCGTATTGCTTTAGCAAAGGAATGGCATACAACGTATAAAATGCTAAAGCTATCCCAGATAAAACACCCCAAACGATTGCTAGTAACGGTACAGATAGTTGTGAGAATGAGCCATTGGTTAATAAGAAGAAGCATCCAACGAAAGCTAGCAAAATAGTTAACACATCTTTTTTTGTTAGAACAGATTGTCTGCTTAAAATGAGATAAAGAATAATCATTACTGGTGCTAAATATTGTAATAGTGTTGCTACCGCAGCATTGCCATGTTCAATCGAAGCCATATATGTGTACTGAACAGCAAGCATACCAAGTAACCCGAAAATAAGTAAATGAATAGCGATCCTTCTGTTTTTCCAAACAGTAATTATTTGGGAGCGGTCTTTTTCAAAAAATTGAACTGCTAATAGTAATAAACCAGCCAGTAGTAACCTGGTCGCAACAAGCCAATCTACATCAATAGAGAATTCTTGAAATAGCTTTTTTGCAACTGTGCCACCAATCCCCCAAAATGCTGCTCCCGTTATTACAAGAAACATTCCTTTCCCTCTATTCATGATGAATTCTCCACCTTTATGATAAAAATAGTGTTATCATATGGATAATAATAAGAGGAGAATTCTTGGAATAATACGTAAATCGAATCAAAAAGTATAATTATATTGAGGTTTTGCTATGCAAATAAAAAATTTTATCGTTGACCAAAATTTAAAAGAATTAACGGAACATCGCACGGTTGTATTACCGCTTGCATGTTACGAAACGATGATTACTAAAAACATACATGGCTTTATACCACTGCACTGGCATGATGAAATTCAATTTGTTCTCATTATAAAAGGAGAAGCAATCTTCCAAGTTAATGAAGAAAAAATAACTGTTCGAGAGGGCGAGGGACTGTTTATAAATAGTGGGTGTTTGCACATGGCAACAGATGAAAATGATTCGGGCTGTATTTATATTTGTTTAAATGTATCTCCACATTTTATTTTATCTCAAGAGCTTTATACAACCCATGTAAGTCCGTATACGCAAGCCACTAATTTGCCTTACCTTAACTTGGATACAGAGGAAGTTTGGGAGAAAAATATTTTAGCTGCTATTGTAAACATCAATCAACTGATACAACAAAAGCCCTCATGTTATGAAATCGATATTAGCATGCAGCTAACGATAATTTGGAAAAATTTAATCATAAATGGTTTTGATTTAGAGTACGAACAGGTAGAAAAGCTAAAGAGTCATCGAATGAAGCAAATGTTAAATTGGATACACACACATTATGCGGAAAAAATTCTTTTAGACGATATTGCACGTGCTGGTCAATTGAGTCGATCCGAATGTTGTAGATATTTCAAACGAATTTTAAAGAAAACACCATTGAATTATGTAACCGATTATCGAATTCAAAAAAGCTTAATTTTACTACAACAAATAGAATCCAATGTCACGGATGTTGCCTATGAAGTAGGCTTTAATAGCACAAGCTATTTCATTGCTCAGTTTCGCAGATCGATGAACATGACACCATTAGCATATAAAAAATATAAAAATAGCTATTAATGACCGCGAGTGTTGAAGAACATTGATATCTTGTGTGAACGGCACTATATACCTTTTAGCAAAAATGATTGATTATCATCTTAATCTAGTATCTGAAAATGTTAATACGTGGAGGTATTTGTTATGAAAATAGCAGCAATTTATGATATTCACGGTAATAACGTTGCATTAGAAGCTGTCTTAACTGAAGTGGCAAATGAAAAGGCTGAAAAAGTTATAGTTGGTGGGGACTTAGTCTGGGGACCGCAGCCTAGAGAAGTCATGGAAACTTTAATGAGATATAAGGATACATTTTTATTTATAATGGGTAATGCAGATAGAGAGGTAGCGCATCGATATAGCATAGAAGATGGCTGTCAGGATTTTGTAGCAGAAATAAATTACTGGTGTGCAGATCAATTAACAAGGGAGCACTTGAGTTTTTTGAAAGAATTGCCTGAGAGACAACGGATGGCTATTAACGGGTTAGGCGATGTATTGTTTGTACACGGTTCTCCAAGGAATGACGAAGAAGCAATAAGAGCTGATACCGATGAACGAGAAATTAATGAGATGGTAAAGGATACTGAAGCGAATATTATAGTATGCGGCCATACGCATATTCAGTTTGACAGATTAGTAGCTGGTAGGCGAATAGTCAATGCTGGTAGTGTTGGTCTACAGAGTAAAGCTAAGGGGGCTTGTTGGCTATTTATTCATGATGATGAAATAGAACATAAGGAAACGCAGTATGACATAGAAAAAGCTGTGAAGGAAATACTCCAAGGTACCTGTCCATATAAAGAAGATTTTGCTGAACATATACGAAACCCTCCAAATATTGGTCCATAATTCAATAAGTTATTACTTTTAATTCATCTAAAATACTCAAGATGTAACTTCTCCTTATTAAAATTACAGAGGCAGAAGAGAAAAAATTCTTAACACCACTATAGAAAATGGGGAGTTTAGAAGAGATGATTAAAAAATTATTAACCTAAAGATAATCCAGTTAAAATATTTTGAATTTATGGTAAAATGTATATTTTTATTTCAAAAAGGAGCAATAATTGATATGGCAAAAACTTCAGGCTGTTTTACCATCGTTTTTAATAAAAAGGGTTACATATTGTTAGTGAAGAGAAAGGATTATCCTGTCTGGGATTTACCTGGGGGAATGTTAGAAAAAGATGAACACTTAGAGAATTGTGCTATACGAGAAGCTAAAGAGGAAACGGGGTATATCATTTCGATTAAACGAAAAATAGGAGAATATTATCAACCTCAATTTGATGATTTACAACACATATTTTTAGGGGAATTGCTAGGTGGTACGCTAATTAAAAATGGTCCTGAAACAGATAAAGTGGATTGGTTTCATCCAAAAAAATTACCTATGTTTATGATTCCCAATAGAAGAAAGCAAATTAAAAATTTTCTTAGACATAAAAATACAGTAATAAAAGATTCAATAACCGTTTCTCGATTTAAAATTTCACTATTTAAAGTGTTTTTTAAGGTGTTTGGTTAAGTTTCTGCAATTCTTAAATAAGCATGTGGATGAACGTATTAATTTTACTATTAAAATAAATTGTTTTTATTGTAAGATGCTGAAGGATGTATAAAATATATTTTATTAAAAGAGTAATTGAAGTTTACATGCTAAATATGAGATTTGCATATATACAGTGGCCGTGAAATGCTGTTGGGTGGAATATTGAGGAGAGGTTAAATTGTACTGTTGATCAAAGTAGAAATATAATTTCCTATTGTGTTTATGAATATGAAATGTAATAATAAGTTAAATGTAAAAGCAATGATGAGAAGAGTAAATCATTTTTATTCCGTTACAGAGAGCTTCGTTGGCTGAAAAGAAGCATGGAATTATTTGATTGAATATGGTCTCTGAGCTGCATAGTTGAACGTTCTATTGAGCGTAAGGCTATGACGAGATTTGGCACTCGTTATAAATGTCAGGGTATAAGAACTTTATCGTTCCGTACTTATTGAGGCTAATCATGTGAGTGGTTAGCAAATTAAGGTGGTAACACGAGAATAATCTCGTCCTTAGACAGTTGTTTTGTCTTTGGACGAGGTTTTTTATTTTCAAGAGATGAAAATAGTAAGGGAGGAAATAAGATGAATGTATTTATCGGAGGAGCATGGCCTTATGCCAATGGTTCACTACATTTAGGCCACATATCTAGTTTATTATCAGGTGACGTTTTAGCCCGGTATTATAGAATGAAAGGAGAAAATGTTCTTTATGTATCAGGAAGTGATTGCAATGGAACTCCAATTACGATTAGAGCAAAGCAAGAAGATGTAACACCTAAGGAGATTGCTGATAGGTATCATAAAGAGTTTTGTGCGTGTTTTGAAAAGTTGGGTTTTACTTATGATTGCTATACAAGGACAGATAGTGCCCATCATCATAGAATTGTGCAAAATATATTTTTGCAGCTATTTGATAATGGAAAAATCTATAAAAAGGAAATTGAACAGGCGTATTGCAATAGGTGTGAACAATTTTTACCCGACCGGTTTGTCGAAGGAACTTGTCCACAATGTGGACAGGATGCTCGTGGTGACCAATGTGACCACTGCTCAAAAATATTAGAACCACTAGACCTTATAAATAAGAAATGTAAGATTTGTGGTGATTCTCCAACTACGAAACAGACAGAACATTTCTATTTTAAGTTAAGTGCATTCCAAAAAGAACTACAGCAGTACGTAACTAATGCGAAAGTGAAGAACTTATGGAGAGAAAATGCGATTCAATTATCGGAAAGATATTTAATGGAAGGATTGCCCAATCGAGGAGTTTCAAGAGATTTACCAATAGGTGTTCCAGTTCCAGTAAAGGGATATGAGGAGAAGAAGATTTATGTATGGATCGAAGCTGTTTCCGGATATTATGCAGCCAGTAAAAAAAGTTTATAAAATTTTATGTTGTATTTAACTTTAATTCTATTTATTCGATTAATTTTATCAATACAAATATTCAGAATAATGATTTATGATATAAGTAGTAGGAGAAAGGAGGGTTACATATGAAAAAAATAGCTGAATTTGTACTAGAAGGCGATGCGAAAAATGGTTCTTGCTAACTATTTTGGCAGAGAAAATGGGCACACCAAATTTATGTGGTGTGCTCATTTTATAAGGAGGACAAATGAGTTGAAGAATATATATCCAATGATCAAATCTAGTGTAGGTGTTTTTAAAGAAAAAAATACTAAAAGAATTCACTTTGTTTTTTATTCTACTTCTTGTCATAAAGTTTTTGAAATTGAGAATGAATGTATTTTGAAATCTATATTATTAATGGATGGGACTAAGCCACTTTTGGATATTTTTTTAAAGATTAATCTCAATTTTCAGCAATTTACATATAAAGAATTAGAGGAGTGTACAGAACTGTTATTAAAAGAAGGAATTATCGAAAATACCAATGATCCAATAAGAGAACAGTTTACTACTGAAGAATTAGAAAGATATTCAAGGCAAGTGGACTTATGGAGTGATTACTGTGATTTAAGTTCTCCTTGGGAATTACAAAAGAATATAAAGGAATCTACTGTAGCAATTATTGGAATTGGAGGCATAGGTAGTTGGATGGCTACTTCACTAGTAATGGCCGGAATTGGAAATATTAAATTAGTAGACTATGATCGAGTAGAGCGACATAATATAACAAGACAATTACTTTACACTACTGAAGATATAGGTAGAGAAAAAATAAAAGTTATGGAGATGAAGTTAAGAAGTATTAATCCAAACGTAAACATATTCCCTGCTCTTATGGAGATAGATGAAGGTACAGATTTGTCCCATATAGTAGAAAGTTGTGATTTGGTAATTAATTGTGCAGACAATCCAGATATTAATACTACAGCTCAATGGGTATCAAAGGTGTGTTTAAAGTATAAAGTACCCCATATAGTTGGGGGCGGTTATATAGGCCATTTGGGATTAATTGGTCCCACAATTATTCCAGGAAGAACTAAATGTTGGGATTGTTACCAAATTAATTATAAAAAAAGGAGGAAAGAAGGTAAATTATTAACTAATTTATTTCCAGATAGAAAGAGACATACTGGTGCAACAGCGTCCATTTCTTCTATAGTAGCCAATTTTCAAGTTTGGGATGCAATACGTCTTCTAGGAAGAATTGGGGATCCAAATATTATAAATAAAACTGGAGAAATAGATTTAAATAATTTATCCATACGTTGGAATAACTTAAGTGAAGATGATCTATGTGAGGTTTGTTCAGAGTACTATATATAAAAAATGGGAGGAAATTAAAATGGCAGATGGTATTATGGATTTTGATATTGTAGAAAGTAATCCAACGATCTATCAAATTTTGAGAGACTATCCTTTTGAGTTTTTGTATGACTTTCTTAAAAAAGGAATGAGTTACGAGAAAAATACGAAAATGGCAGAAAGATGGAGAAAATACAATAAAGAAATGGTAGAAATAATGAGAGTATTAAAAAGGGACTCAACAGATTGTGAAATAGAAGAATTTTCTAACCGTTGGACAGATTATTTGTTCTACCGAAATTTAGATATAAATCTTATTTCAATGTATGCTACACAACAAGACTTCCTTGAAAAACATGTTAGGTTTAAAGGCCTGCATAATTTAGATCATAGCTTAAAAAAAGGGAACCCTCCTGTATTAGTATCTTTGCATATGAATGCTTACCAAGCGATCGTTCCGTTACTTGCAGCCAAAGGTTATAGATTAAGTTATTTTATGGATAAACAAACTTTGAATGTATGGAATAGGATAGGTGAATCCTTTTTAGGTGAAGTAATGAATAAACTATCACCAATTGGATTACCACAAAACTCAGCAATTAAACAAGCTCTAAGAAATTTAAAAGAAGGTAAACCTTTGCTTATGTTTCCCGATTTCACTCTAGGAGATATGCCAAATGTTGAGACTAAATTCTTAGGATATGATGTTTTTGTACCCGTTGGACCAGCAAAGATTGCTACTTTACTTGAAAGTCCTATTATTCCAATCATATTAGAAAAAAGTAATAGATATCAATATACATTAAGAATTGAAGAACCACTTTTTGAACCAACAGATGTTAAAAATGTTGAGGAAATATCAATATCTATTTTTAAATGGATTGAGAAAGAAGTAAAACAGTGTCCGGAAAATTGGTGGTGTTGGTATATTTTCCGAGATAAGATACTTAAAACTAAGCAAGAGGTATGAGGCAAATAAAAGGGAAGTGACTATATGATAAAGATTTTGAAAAACATAGAGTTTGTGAAATTATTAATTGGTAGACTTTTCTCCAATGCAGGTGACAGCTTATATGCCATAGCTTCTATGTGGTTAGTACAAGAACTAACTCACTCTACTTTTTATACTGGCTTAGTTGGTTTTTTAACATTATTTCCTCAAGCTTTAACTTTTTTGATAGGGCCCTTGGTTGACAAACTAAATTTAAAAAAAATCCTTGTTTATACTCAATTATTTCAATCTATATTAATTTCAATTATCCCTATTGCTTATTATGGAGATTTTTTGAGCGTTACTCTAGTGCTAATTATCATGCCAGTTGTTTCATTTACAAATCAATTTTTTTACCCTACACAAAATGTAGTTTTACCATATATGGTATCGAAAGATAACTTAGTACATGCTAATTCATTGTTCACTTTTACTTATCAGGGTACGGATCTTACCTTAAAAGCAGTAGGGGGGGTCCTTATTGGAATGTTTGGTGCTATTTCTATTTACATAATAGATTCAATTGCATTTTTAATTACCGCATTATTACTGTTAACTATTAAAATTCCAGAGAGGTCAATTCAGAAATCTGCTAAAAGTAGTTTTAAAGTAGAAGTAAAACATTATTTTTTATTATTAAAAGAAGGCTTTGCTTTTGTTATAAAATCTGTATTAATATGGCTCTTTGTAATATCATCCTTAGGAAATCTGATTATCGGGATGGTATTTGCTATTTTACCTTCATTTGCTGATAGATTTTCTGGTCCAGAAACTTATGGATTTATTTTAGCTTCTATGTCTTCAGGACTATTAATAGGTGCTTTAGCTGCATCTTGGCTATCTAAATACCCAATGGGATTACTTACAGTTTTTTTGTTTTTTATTGGTGGCACTTCTTGGATTATATCTGGTTTCATAAAAGATAGTGTATTAGTAATTATATTATTTGGTATAGCTTGGGTTCCTATGGGGGCTACAAATATATTACTTTTTACTTTTATTCAAAGTAACGTTCCAGAGTTGATGATTGGAAGGGTGGTTTCTTTAATAACAAGTATAAGTATGTCTTTAATGCCCCTAGGAGCTTTTTTGGGAGGGATTATTGGTGAAATTCAAAGCAGTCAATTCGTTTATACTATTAGTGGAACAAGCCTACTAATAATATCTTTATATTGTTTATTTCATCCAACAATAAGAAAAATACCAAAGATAAGCAATATTCAGCCTGAAAGATATGGATTAAATAACGTATTAAAAGAGAATGGGTAGAGTATGATTATTATTTTAATATCTGAATCAATTTCATAATTGCTGTTTTTAAAAATGCATAGAGTTGTTCCTTGATGATTTTCAAGTTTTTTTAATAAAGATCAATTTTATTTATGCAGCTTTTAGCGTCTTATGTTTCATTTCTAGTCTAATCCGATCCGCGGCTAATCTCGAGGCATTATAAACAAGCGTCACTAAATGGAAGTGAAGCCTTGATTTTTTCCCGGTTCGGTGACGGACATTATTCAGTCCAAAGAATTCTTTCAAATAGGCATTAACACGTTCGACAGCGGTACGTTCTTTGTATAGTTCATCCCATTTTTTCGATCCCCTTGCGGGATTGGTGTACTTTCGGATATCTGTAGATTGTCTGATTTTAAAGGTCTTTTGACAAAGTGAGTCGTGTTACAATGGGCACGTTGCACATTCCTTCGGACGTGTATATTTCAATGTCTTGTATTTTGGATCGAAGCTGTCGTAGCGATAGGAATGCTCTAGGACACAAGTCGGTGCGAAGTACTCGTCATAACCAACCGTCTCTCCTTCGTTACGTCGGTTATATGGAATGACAGCTTGTAGATCCTGATCGATTAATTGTTGATAGATTGGTTCATAATCGTAACCGGCATCGAAAAGGCCAGCAGTAAATAAAGACGGAAGATCGCGATTAATTTTCTTTAATAAAGGGATGGCTGCCTTTCCATCATTGAGGCTACCGGACGTCATCATCCCCGCAAGAATGTACTGGCTTTTTATGCTAACGGCTAAGTGACCTTTGTAGCCAAACCAGAAGATGTTTTTTCCATCACTGTTTTTCTTGACTCCCCATTTTGGTTCGATGGGGGCTTCATTCAACAACACTTCCACTGATTCAGAAAGCTGATGAACAATTTCTTTTTCATAAATCGGACGCGCTTCTTCCCGGCCTGTTTTTCTTTGAGCCATTGTTCACGCTCAGCTTTTGGTTTGCGTCCGCGCTTTTTCGGTGTTGT
>NZ_BAAACY010000011.1:0-68014 GCF_039521925.1 Virgibacillus salarius
TAACACAGCTGCTTTTATACTCACGGATAGCGATTTTCACTTTACCCATTGTAAAAAAAGTCAACCTATTTACTTATGACAAGAATTGTTGCACCTTCTCATAGCGGAGACGAATTACGTAGACTCCTGCGGGAATTGCGCGAGCCGAAAATCCACTTTGCAACGTGTTCTTCTTTGCAAAGTTAGTTGAGGCCCGTGCCCGCGGAAAGCGAAGCAATTCGTCGGAGCATTGCCAATATACATCAAACATTTCAAAATAACTACTTGGCTGTACGCAGTCATTGCACTGATTTTATACTTTCTTAACTTAGAACAAAAGCGCTAGCGCCCGATTAGAAACGTAATTACTGGAGTGAGCCAATGGAGATAAAGGAAATCACGGTGAGCTTGTGAGCCAATGAGGACTTAGATTAGGGCGATTCATGAAGTCGCTACGTTTCTGGGTGCTGGAGCTGGACACGGCTCAACACGCCCATATTTATCTACATAGGCAATTTTTATAATTTCCTAGACTACAAAAAAACGCTTGCCGCTTCTTCAAGGAACTTGCACTTCCAGTTGAAGGTATATTGCAACGTGCTTTTTATTTAAATGAATCAGTACATTCGTTACTTTAAAGCAACATATAGCATATTAAATTAGTCTGTATTTCTATTCGATAGGTTTTCGCTGAATCGTTCAAAAAACAAATCCGCCTCCGATTCCAGCTCATCTGACTCTGTATTTTCTGGAAGTGGTGGTAACTCCTCAAGTGATGTCAAACCAAAATAAGTTAAAAACTCTTTAGAGGTAGCAAATAATATGGGTTTTCCTACGCTATCCTTTCTCCCCACCTCTTCAATTAAAAGCCGAGAAAGAAGCGTTTGAACTGGTCGATCACTCTTTACTCCTCTAATTTCTTCTATTTCTGTTCTTGTAATTGGCTGCTGATAGGCAATAATTGCAAGAGTTTCTAACGCGGCTTGAGACATCCTTGTCGTTTGAGGAGTTTCTAACAGCTTTTTATAATAAGGACTATGCTCTGGTTTTGTTGTTAAATGATATACTTCATGAGCCTGCATGATCATAATGCCCCGATCGGTATTGTCATAGTCATACTTAAGCTCTTCAATTAAGTGTTCGACTGTTGCTTCCGTAATTTCTAATACTTTAGACAACTGTTTAATCGTTATTCCTTCATTTCCTGAAGCAAACAACAGACCTTCAACAATTGCCTTTAATTTCGTAATTTCCACCTTTATTCCTCCATGTTATACACATATAAAGCTTCCAACTGTTCCGTTTGTTCACAATATACTTGATTCTCTTTCATTAATTCTAAAAGAGCAATAAATGTTACAACGATGTGTGATCGTGATTGATATGTAAATAGATCATCAAATAATATTCCATCCTTTGCTTCATTTACAACACGTAAAACCTCTTCCATTCTTTGCTCAATAGATATTTCTGCTCGCTTAATTTTTGTATCTAGTGGTTGATTCCATTTCTTTCGCTCTAACATTTTATTCAATGCATTTAACATATCATATACGGAGGTATCACCTTGAACGACTGCAGGGACTTCCTGTACATAATTATCAAATTCGATAGGTGGCCTTGTGAAAATCTGATTTGCTTCTATTTCCTTCTCCTGTAGCTGGACAGCTGCTTCCTTATACTTTCTATATTCTATTAATCGCTGCATCAATTCTTCCCGTGGGTCTTCCATATATTCCTCCGATTCTTCCTCTAACTCGGGCTTTGGTAGTAGCATTTGACTTTTAATCTCAACAAGCGTCGCTGCCATAACTAAATATTCACTTGCAATATTTAATTCAAGGCGTTGCATTGTATGAATATAAGTCATATACTGCTCTGTAATTGTTGCAACCGGAATATCATAAATATCAATCTCGTATTGATTAATCAAATGCAGTAATAAATCAAGCGGGCCTTCAAATGTATCTAATTTAACCTGGTAAGCTTGATTCAACTTATTCCGTCCCTTCATTCAAAAATTATATCATTAATTATAAACGCCCATACACGAATTGATCTACCGTCATACGTTATTAATGTAAGATAAATGTTATCACAAAACATTTATGCTAAGAAGAAAAAGGAGGTATTTCATCATGAGTGGTGGATATGGATACGGCGGAGGATTCGCGTTAATCGTTGTATTGTTCATTTTATTAATTATTGTCGGTGCTGCTTGGCTCTAAGTAAATAACTTACATGTTAACCAGCACACGAAAATAAAAGCCGGCCCCAATATAGGGCTGGCTTTTTATTCCTTATCCTTCTCTTCCTTAAATGCATCGCATTTTGAATAAAAATGCTGTATCTCCTCTTCAGCACAAACAGCATATTTATCCTGATAAAGGCGAGTTACTTCGTTCATCATCTTTTTGCCAATCCCGAGATTACGATGTGAAGGGTTCACAGAAACATGCTGAATAACAGCGTTAATTTCGCCTTCAACCCTAACCCCTATAGCACCTAAAATATCTTCTTCTTTCCACAAATAAAGATGCCAATCTGGATTTGTTTCATATTCTTTTATCGTTTGTTGCAATTTTTTTACATCTTTTTCTTCTGGCATAAAAGATAATAAACCCATTGCAATTTTTTCTAAGTTCTTCTTAAAGCGTATTAACATAGATACCCCTCATTAACGTTATAACTTATGAAAACTTTGGGAAGTTAATTATATTCCGCGTAGTTAGACGTTGTAAATTTCTGTAGTATTATTCCATAAGCTACAGTTGGAGTTTGTAATTATATTTATGCATGTAAAAACGTATTTGTCAAATTTAGAATTACTATTTATATGTGAATGTTATTTGTTAATCCATTTTTTCTTTCGTACAAGCCGTAACATTTTATACCCATCTGTCTGTTTCCCTTTGTATGCAAAAGGTAACAAATTCATTAAAGCTATCCAACCGTTAAATAACATCGATAGATGAATAAAGGGGTTAGGATGGCTCTGATGAATAGCCCAAAGTATAACAGATACACATCCACTCATAACTGGGCCAAACAGCGAAATAAGAATCTTTTCACGTGGTCGATAACTAGGAGTCCGCTCACTTAATGCGATCCCACCCAAGAAAAATAGTGGAAACAGCGTAATATAAAATTTATTGAAATTAAAGGATATTCCTTTTTTGCCTGTCCCAATAGATATATAGATTCGGTCTGCACCAACCAACCATGCAGCTATAGCATGGCCAAATTCATGTATAAATATACTAATTGGAGCAATTATTGCTAGTAAATAAACAAGCATTATCAATTCCATCTATTCCATCCTTTAGGAAAAACAAACCTATTCGCTGTACACTTTTACTTCCTTCATCACATCGCCATTTTGCATTGATTTAGCAAATTCAATACCAGATGTCACTTGTCCAAAAACGGTATGAACCCCGTTAAGATGTGGTTGTGGCTCATGTACAATGAAAAATTGACAGCTTCCTGTATCTTTGCCAGCATGAGCCATTGATAGTGATCCTTCTAAATGTTTATGTGGATTACCTTCTGTTTCACACTTAATCGTATATCCTGCTGAACCAGTTCCGTTACCATTTGGGCAGCCTCCTTGACTTACGAAACCTGGAATTACACGATGAAATGTTAAACCATTATAAAATCCATCATTCACCAATTTTTCAAAGTTAGCAACTGTATTTGGTGCTGCGTCTTCATATAAATCAAATTCAATTTTATTATTATTTTCCATTACAATATATCCTTTTTTAGCCATGTTTAAGTCTCCTTTTCTATTTTCAACTATCGTACATTTTATCACTTAATTTAACGAAAGAAAAGAATTGTTGTTGACATCAGTACTATTCGTAACTTAAATCGTGACTAATAATATCTTGATAGCTCTCACGTTTAACAACTAATTTATCTTGGCTATCCTCTACAAAAACGACAGCTGGTTTAGCAAAACGATTATAGTGATTTGCCATCGAATATCCATACGCACCAGTTGAAAAAACAGCGAGAATATCGCCATGATCTACTTTCGGAAGAGGAAGATCCCAAATTAACATGTCGCCTGATTCACAACATTTACCAGCGATTGATACTTCGCTGATTGGAGGAGCACTGGCTTTATTTGCTATTACAGCCTCGTATTTAGCTTGGTATAACGCTGGCCTTAAGTTATCTGTCATACCGCCATCGACAGATACATAATTTCTAATACCAGGGATATGTTTAATAGCACCTACTGTATATAGTGTTAGTCCTGCATTTCCAGCAATAGCTCTTCCTGGCTCTAACCATATTTCAGGCATTGGTATTGCTAGCATTTGTACATGTTTTTTGACTTCTGTCACCAGTTCTTTAACATAGATATCATAAGAAATTGGCGATTCTTCTGAAGTATAGCGAATTCCATAACCTCCACCTAGATTTAATACTTCAGGTATGAATCCATACGTATTCTTCCAGTTTTTAAGTTCTTGGAATAATACCTCTGTAGCGATCAAGAAACGATCTGTTTCGAAGATTTGTGATCCTATGTGGCAATGTAATCCTTTAAACTTAATAAATTCATGATTCCACAATAATTTAAAGGCTTCTTCAGCTTGGCCGTTATTCAGATTAAAGCCGAATTTTGAATCTTCATTACCAGTCATTATGTATTGATGCGTCTTCGACTCTATTCCAGGTGTAACACGCATTAAAACATCCATTTGCTTGTTATATTCCTTTAATAATCTTCCAATAAGCTCAATTTCTCGAAAATTATCAACCACTATACAACCAATATCGTTTTCAATTGCCATGCGCAGCTCATTCAAACTTTTATTATTTCCATGGAGATGGATTTTTTCAGTTGGAAATTCTGCTTGCAGCGCTGTGTACAATTCGCCCTCAGAAACCACATCTAAACACATGTTCTCCTGTTTCATTATTTGTAACATAGCAATACTTGAAAAAGCTTTACTTGCATAGGCAACTTTAGCTGTAACCTCCATTTTATCAAAGGTCTCGATAAATGCTTTGCAATTGTTACGTATTATATTTACATCATAGACATATAGTGGTGTGCCATACTTTTGTGCAAGTTCGACAGCATCTGCCCCACCTATAACTAGATGCCCTTTGTCGTTTACCTCAAATGGATGGTTATCAATAATCATTGTGAAAGTCCTCCATAATGGTTTTCTGAATTTATAATTAAAAACTTTATCATAATAAAATATAAATGAAAAGAGGATGGCTCAAAAGTATATTATTCACATCATAATTCGAACGATTAAAACTAGTCTCACTATAACTCTAAAAGAAAAATAATGGGTGAAATCATTGGTTGATGACTTTACCCACTACCATTAGTATGTTTATTTGTTCTATTTTTTTGAGGGTTGACGGTAATTATTTTTCGGGTGGACAATACTAGGTCGACTATTTGTAAACGGCATAGGGATTCGCACAATCGTATGTAGCATGGCTTTTGCATTAAATGGCATAAACGGCCATAAATAAGGTGTTTTTAAGGATTTTAAGCTTGCTAATACGATGAGGTGAACCAAGAATAACCCAATAAACCCATAAAGTCCAAACATGCCGGTAATAATAACAAACAGGATGTTAACAATTTTATTCGAGATACTAAGCTCATAACTTGGTGTTACATAAGATCCAATTGCGCTTATAGAGACATAGAGGATTACTTCCGGACTAAACATTCCCACATCAATAGCAATTTGTCCAATCAATACAGCAGCAATCAATCCCATCGAGGTTGAAAGCGGATTTGGCGTATGGATTGCTGCCATTCGTAAAAATTCAATTCCGACCATCGCCATTACAATTTGAACCGGAATAGATATATTACCGTCTTCATTTGGCCCGATAAAAGCCAACTCTTTTGGTAATAGCTCCGGCTCCATTACAAATAATAACCATAATGGTAACAAGTACATGGAAGCAAAAACTGCAAAAAATCGAATCCAACGCACAAACGTTCCGATGGCTGGTGTTTGTCGATATTCTTCAGCATGCTGTAAATGATGAAAAAAAGTCGTTGGTAATATGATCACACTGGGCGATGTATCAACCGTAATTAATACATGACCTTCCAGTAGGTGATTAGCTGCTACGTCCGGTCTTTCTGTATAACGAACGAGTGGGTATGGTATCCATTTACGATTTATGATAAATTCATCAATTGTTTTATCTGCCATCGAGATACCATCAATTTCAATTGCCTCAATTCGTTCTTTTATAAGATGTATTAATCCTTCATCCGCAACGTCCTGAATATAACTAAGACATACGTCTGTTTTTGATCGCTCACCCACTTTTAACATTTCATTCCGTAGTCTAGCATCTCGAATCCTTCTTCTAGTCAAAGCAGTATTTTCAATAATGTTTTCCGTGTATCCATCACGTGAACCACGAACAACACGTTCTGTATCAGGTTCTTCTGGGGTTCTTCCCGGATAATTCCTAACGTCAACAATAAATGCGTAATCCTCACCATCTACAAACACAACAATGAGTCCTGATAGCATTTGATCCACTGCTTCATCCATTGTTTTTGCTTGATTCACCTGTTGATGGAGTAAACGATTTTCTATAATCTCTGGTAGCTTTTTGCTATTTGACTCATGATCATTTAAATTCACTAATTCTTTTATTAAATCTTGAATGATGATGGAATCACATAAACCAGTTACATAATATATTTGTACCTTTCTTTTCAAAAGTACAATTTCACGAAACCCCAGATCAAACGATACACCGATACCAAGTCGTTTTTTTAAATAGTTTTCTGTATCCTTTATTTTTGGAGAGATTGGTATTTTCTTATCTTTATTATTCATCATGTATCGCCTCGATTCTTATTGTTTTACAAAATAAACCCATTGAAATATCGATCCAGCTATTTTACCAAACACAATTGCCATTAATAGCCACATTGTGTGCTTTTCAATACCTATTCGTTTATATAGTATTGGGAATACATTTAAAACCTCGGTTAATGCTGCAGCAAGCATTCCGTTAAATATTCCTTGTAATATACCCCAGATCATAATAAATACAAAGGAGTAATTCCAGGTAATATTAGTGAATGACAAAAACGTACCAAAAAGTGACCCAAGCAAAATACATGCCGCATAAATATTAAGAAATGGTTCTGTTTTACTCAGTTGAATAAGCCGAGGAACAATACCTAAGACAGTAATAAATGCTACATAACCACCCCCAACAGCAAGACCACCAGCAAAGCCAATAATTAATTCGATGAGGCTATTTAGGAGGGGGGGCATCGTTTAATTTATTCTCATAATGAATCACATAATTATCGAGATCCTGCTGATAGTTATAAATTTCTACTTCTAAGGGGCTGGGCTCTTCATTAAACCGTTTATTAAACCAATGGTTAAAGAACAATAACATGCCAATACCTAATCCAAACGAATAGGGAATTTGAAGCCATAATGGAAATTCTTTTTCTTGACCTGTTAGTAAGTAATGAATTTTTTGGTGAACTTCCTGCATACTCACATCATAATGGAAATTCATAATCGTCATCGCTGTCCCAACGAATAAAAGAATCCAAACACCAATTGCAATCATTACGGATGGTGACTTCTTTTTCTCTTGGATACGTATTATGGTTTGCGGTGGTCCGATTAGTTGGAATTCCAGGTTGGTGAAATCATGATTTAAATGCTCTATAATTAAAAAGCTGTCAAGGATTACAATGTTTTTATCTTTTTTTGTTATTCGATAAATAGGTAAATTTTCCAGCTTTTCTTTCTCTGACGCATTAGTCGAAAGATATGCAATATCTTTAAGCTTTAATTCTTGATAACCTATTATCTCCATATTTTTTTTCATTCGTAAATATACCTGTTCTGCCATAAAATCATCCCTTATTGCGTTAATCTATAGCTAGTATTTGTCATTATTGCAATAATTATCACGAAGAATTACTAATACAGGTTTGGACATCGCTAAATCGAATATATGTAAAAACGAATAATAATTCTAAGCTAATTATACTTACGGGAAAGGTTTCAGGAAGAACATAATCAGCTATGATTAACTGACCAATATACATTCCTCTTTTAATAAAATAAACGATAAAAACCGAACTAATATCCGGATATTAACTTCGTATAATCGGATTATCGTTCGGTTTTTACAAATATTAATTTCTTTTGAACTTGTAGAGATAAACAGCATTATTTTTTCTGTATTTTCGTACTTACGAATGTTTTTCCATTTTATGAATCAATATTTACTTTCATCTCATGTAAAATCTTTTTCTCCAGCCTAGATACTTGAACTTGCGATATCCCAAGTCGATCTGCTACTTCTGATTGTGTCTGATCTTTATAATATCTCAAGTAAACAATTAATCTTTCTCTTTCACTCAACCCCCTAATAGCTTCTTGCAGGGTTAGTTTTTCGAACCATTTTGAATCCTGATCTGATATTTGATCTAGTAGAGTAATTGGATCTCCATCATTTTCAAATACTGTTTCATGAATAGACTGTGGTGATTTTCCAGCTTCTTGAGCGTGAACAACATCTTCAGAAGAAATTTCTAACGCATCTGCAATCTCGTTCACGGTTGGTGATCTGCCTAGTTGTTTTGTTAATTCATCTTTCTTTTTACGGATTCTATTACCTGTCTCTTTAAGAGAACGACTAACTTTGACAGTACCGTCATCTCGAATAAACCGTTGGATTTCACCGATTATCATTGGTACTGCATAAGTTGAAAAGCGTACATCATACGAAAGATCAAACTTATCTATTGATTTTATTAAACCAATACTTCCAATTTGAAATAAATCATCGGGGTCATATCCTCTATTTATAAATCGTTGTACAACGGACCATACGAGACGGATATTTTTTTCTACTAATATATCTCGTGCTGCTTTATCTCCCTTTTGACTTTTGTCGATTAGTCCTTTTACTTCTTCATCCGTCAAGGTCTCGTTTCTGTTATCACCTTTTACGTTAACATTCATAGGCAGAACCTTTCACTATGAACACACCGTTTTGCTTTTCGTAAGCTGCTTAGTCATGTGTACGGTTGTTCCTTTATCAGGTATGGATATGACCTCAACAGTATCCATAAAATTCTCAATAATCGTAAAGCCCATCCCCGATCTTTCTAATTCTGGCTTGGAAGTATAAAGCGGCTGGCGCGCCTCGTCCACATCGCTAATTCCAATTCCCTCGTCCTTTATCGTTAATTCCACTTCACCATCTATTAATGCACAGGTAATATATACTTGATGATGTGCTTCATTATTATAACCATGAATGATGCAGTTTGTGACAGCTTCAGAAACTACAGTTTTTATTTCTGTTAGCTCGTCCATCGTTGGGTCAACCTGACTGACAAAAGCAGCGACGGTAACTCTAGCAAATGATTCATTTTCGCTAATACTAGCAAATTGCACTGCCATTTCATTTTTCATGATGCCACCCCCAAAGTCTCTAATGCAAATGCTTCATTCTCCTCAAGACGAACAATTTTAAATAATCCTGACATTTCAAATAAACGTTTAACCGGCGGAGAAATAGAACATACGACCATTTCTCCACCAAGTTGTAATACTTCCTTATATCTGCCTAACACAACACCTAACCCTGAGCTATCCATAAAAGTCATTGCTTCAAGATTTAATAACACATGCTTTACATCATTTTTGTACATAATCTCTTTCCACTCATTTCGTAATAACTCTGCTTCATGATGATCTAATTCACCAGAGAGTCTGACGATCAAGACATCTTCTTTAATAGCAAATGTTGAACTAAGACCCATAGTCTTTCCTCCTTTTTATACAAAAACTGTATTTATTTCATTTCTTGATTTGATGGGTCGATTCCTGCTACATGACAAAAGAAGAACTTATTCGGTTAAAATAGTATGTTTTATTCATTTTTCGCCATTCTTTGCAAGGTTCTCTTTAACAAAGTAAAGTACGATGCTTTATCTATTGTTTCTTTGATCGTTAAATCTGTTCGAGAGATAATTTCATCTCCATTTTTAACTATTAACTCGCCTACTTTATCCCCTCTAAAAATCGGCAGAGATAATGCATGGTGAACGTTAACTTCGGTTGCTATATCGTCCATTGATTCACCTTTTTTATGAAGTGTACTAATAGATTCGGATGCCACAACATCTGTTATTGTTTTATCAGCCTTCAACAGCTTAAGATCGGTTATTTTATCGCCCTTCTCAAATAATTTATTGGTTTGATAATGATTAAATGCAAAATCCAACATTCCTGAAACAGCAGCGTTCCGTTCTTTTGTTGTTTTTGCCCCCATAACAACGGCAATGACTCGCATTTCCTCTTTTTCAGCTGTAGCCGTCAGACAATACTTCGCTTCATTTGTATAACCAGTTTTTAGGCCATCAACACCTGGATAGAATTTCACTAGTTTATTTGTATTAACAAGCCAAAATTCATTATCCTGCCCCTTACGTAAATAATCTTCATAAATGGATGTATAGTCTGTAATGGATTCATACTTTAATAATTCCTTTGCCATTATTGACATATCATAAGATGTACTATAATGATCCTCGGCAGGTAAACCAGTTGCATTTTGAAATTTCGTGTCCTTTAAATCTAATTCCTTGACCTTATCATTCATCTTTTTGACAAATGCTTTTTCGCTACCAGCAATTCTTTCAGCTAGTGCTACACTAGCATCATTTCCAGATGCTACAGCTACGCCCTTAAGTAAATCCTGCACACTCATTTCTTCTCCTGATTCTAAGAAAATTTGAGAACCTCCCATAGACGCAGCGCGATCACTAACGCGTACCGTTTCATCCAGTTTTAATTTTCCCTCATCCAGAGCCTCCATAATTAAAAGCAATGTCATTATTTTCGTCATACTTGCAGGTGGTAATTTCTCATGTGCATTTTTATCGAATAAAACCTCACCTGTGTCTCTCTCCATTAGAATTGCCGATTTAGTATTCTCTGCAAGCTTTTCCGTGTCAGAACCCGTTTCCTCTGCAAAAACAGGTGAGCTTAGATGAATTAACAACGTGATAACCATACTAACAACCAAAAGACCTCTTTTCATCCTTATACCCTCCAATAAAGTGAATCCTTTTTCAGAAGGAAGTTATCTTATTTTCACTTCTGAAATCATGCGAACAAAGGTAGCAAACGCTAAGTCTTGAACATGAAAAGATCGATGTTCAGAAACCTTTATGCCAAACGTCTATTTACAGATATTCTGTAAACAAACAATTCGTTTTTTACAGGCTGTCCTTTCTCGGTAAGTGTATTGTTAATTCGAGCGTTAGGATCCTGTCTACCTAAAATAAACTATATACATTCAGCATAACCAATTGCAGTTCCCAATATACGTTTATTCATGAGTAAAGATCGTTAAAAATGATCACTGTAACAAGAACAAAAGCGGAAGCGCCCGTCTAGAAGCGTAGCGACTGGAGCGAGTCAATGGAGATAAAGGAATAACGGTGTGCTTGCGAGCCGATGATGACTTAGATTAGGGCGATTCGTGAAGTCGCCTCGTTTCTGAAGGCTGGTGCTGAACGCAGCTCGTCCATATTGATCCACATGCGCTAATTTTATAATTTCCTATACTCAAATAAAATCTCTCTGTTCGTCACATTTACAAACAGAGAGATTACATGTTTAGATCTATTAATTTAGCGGCAAATTATTTTATTTAGTAACTGTGTCATATATTAACGTAGGTGCATCTATTATCTCTTCAGAAATGGTTATGCTTGCATATAGTTTTTCTTTCACTTCATCTACATTTTCAGAATTGGAATGAATGGTTAATAAAGACTCACCAGCTTCAACCTTGTCTCCAATTTTTTTATGCAATACTAGTCCAACAGCAAGGTCAATTTCTGATTCTTTTGTAGCTCTTCCAGCACCTAACATCATTGCTGCAGTACCAATATCATCAGCAATGATTTCGGCAACTGTTCCTCCCTTTTTGGCCGGCAGGTCTACTTTAAAGGAAGCTTGAGGCAGCAAATGTGGCTGATCTACAACTGTTGCATCTCCACCTTGTGAAGATAGAAATGTTTTGAATTGATTTAATGCCTTGCCATTATGCAGATTTTCTTGAAGTTTTGCTCTGGCTTCTTCTAGGGTTTCGGCTTTCTCAGCTAAAACAACCATTTGACTTCCTAATGTTAAACAAAGCTCCGTAAGATCTTTTGGCCCTTTGCCTTGTAATGTGTCAATAGCCTCATTAATTTCTAGTGCATTACCAATTGCATTTCCTAACGGCTGGCTCATGTCAGAAATTACTGCCATCGTATTTCTTCCAACTTTATTTCCAATGGTTACCATTGCTTTTGCTAATGCCTTGGCATCATTTAGTTCTTTCATAAAGGCACCTGCGCCAGTTTTTACATCTAGAACGATGGCATCAGCGCCTGAAGCAATTTTCTTACTCATGATGGAGCTAGCAATTAGTGGTATTGAATTGACTGTTGCAGTAACGTCTCTTAATCCATATAATTTTTTGTCAGCAGGAGTTAAGTTCCCAGATTGGCCCACTACAGCTACCTTGTTTTTATTGACAAGCTCAATAAATTCATCGTTAGTTATTTCTACATGAAATCCAGGAACGGCTTCTAGTTTATCAATTGTTCCACCAGTGTGACCTAAGCCCCTTCCACTCATTTTAGCAACTGGGACGCCTAAAGAGGCCACCAATGGTGCTAAAATTAATGTAGTCGTATCACCAACACCACCAGTTGAATGCTTATCTACTTTAATCCCATCAATTTCAGATAAATCGATTTGATCGCCAGATTCTACCATCGCTTTGGTAATTTGCGCACGTTCATCATCCGTCATATCTTGAAAATAAATAGCCATTAACAATGCACTAGCCTGATAATCTGGAATGTTACCATTGGTATAGCCATCTATAAAATAGTTAATTTCTTCTGTTGTTAAGGCTTGACCATTGCGTTTTTTCTCAATAATGTCATACATTCTCATTTTTTATCACCTTTTAATCATTTTGGGGTAATGTTTCTATTACTTTTTTCACAAATGTTAAGAAGGATTCTCTTACTTGCTCTGTTGTTTCTATTACTTCATGATGCGTTAAAGGCTGATCTAAGATTCCCGCAGCCATGTTAGAAATACAAGAGATTCCTAACACACGAATACCTGCATGTCCAGCTACAGTCACTTCAGGAACCGTAGACATACCGACTGCATCCCCACCTAACGTACGAAGCATACGTACTTCTGCTGGTGTTTCATAAGCTGGGCCAGTATTTCCTACATATACACCTTTTTGTACATGTAATTGAATGTCTTTTGCGCATGCCTCCGCGTGTGCAATTAGCGATTTATCATAGACATTGGACATATCTGGAAAACGGACTCCTAAATGTTCATCATTCTTACCAATGAGCGGACTATCTCCCATATTATTGATATGATCGGAAATTAACATCAAATCACCAGGCTTGAAATCTTCATTTATACCGCCAGCTGCGTTTGTAACAATAATAGATTCAATACCTAGTTCTTTCATTACCCGAACTGGAAAAGTTACTTGTTGCATTGTGTAACCCTCATAATAGTGAAAACGCCCTTGCATGGCAATAACTTGCTTTCCTTTTAATGTTCCCGCAACTAGCTGTCCCTTATGACCAGCAACAGTGGATTCTGGAAAATCAGGAATATCCTTATATGGAATAGTAATTGGGCTTTCTATTTCCTCTGCCAGTACTCCTAGTCCAGAGCCAAGAATCAAACCAATCTCTGGTTTCTTATCTAGCTTCTGCTGCAAAAATTCACTTGCTTCTCGAACTGCGCTATAATTCATTTTATAAATCCCCCTTAGGTTTAATATCCTTTAGAAAGCTTATTCCATACGTAGGCATGTTCACCTCAAAATTATCAGCAATTGTAGCTCCTATATCTGCAAATGTCTGACGTAATGGTAATTCTTTTCCTTCGACAATACCTTTATGATGTACCAACAAAGGAACAAATTCCCGAGTATGGTCCGTACCGTGATGTATAGGGTCATTTCCATGATCAGCTGTAATAATTAATAAATCATCATCCTTCATTCCTGCAAGAACTTCAGGCAGTCTAGCATCGTAGGCCTCCAATGCTTCTCCATAACCTTGAGGATCTCTACGATGACCATATTTTGCATCAAAGTCAACTAAATTTAAGAAGCTAATTCCAGTAAAATCCTTCTTCATTGATGTAACTAACTGTGTCATCCCATCATCATTATCCTTCGTTCGAATCGCTTCAGTGACTCCCTCACCGTCATAAATATCTGAAATCTTCCCTAGAGCAATAACATCATAATTATTTTCTTCTAATTCATTCATGACAGTTTTCCCAAAAGGTTTGAGTGCATAATCATGTCGATTAGAGGTCCTCTCAAACGCCCCTGGTTTCCCAATAAATGGGCGAGCAATCACCCGACCGACCATATACTTCTCATCTAACGTTAGTTCTCTCGCAATTTTGCATATACGATATTGCTCTTCAATGGGAATAACATCCTCATGGGCAGCTATTTGCAATACAGAGTCAGCAGAGGTATATACAATTAAGGAGCCTGTTTCCATATGCTCAGCGCCTAATTCTTTAATGATTTCTGTACCTGAAGCTGGTTTATTACCAATAACTTTCCGCCCAGCCTTTTCCTCTAGCTCTTCAATTAATTCTTCAGGGAATCCTTCAGGAAACGTTCTGAAAGGCTGTTCGATATGCAAGCCCATAATTTCCCAATGACCAGTCATCGTATCTTTTCCGTTGGAGGCTTCCTGCATCTTTGTATAATGTGCTTTCGGTGAATCCGCTTTATCAATTCCTGCAATTGGTCGAATATTGCTTAAACCCAACCTTCCCATATTTGGCATATGTAGACCTTTCATATGCGACGCAATATGGCCAAGTGTATCAGCGCCTTTATCATTAAATTTATCAGCATCAGGTGCTTCTCCAATTCCCACTGAGTCCAATACAATTAAAAATACACGCTTGAAATTTTTCATGGTATATCCCTCCTAAATATTATATTCCCACGATAGCCATGAAGTATGTCTATAATTCGTTGTAGGATGTCAGACGACTTAAAAAAATAAAAAGCTATGCTCTTGGATGATAGTTCATATATATATCTTTTAATCTAGCTTTCGTAACATGTGTATAAATTTGGGTTGTAGATATATCAACATGTCCAAGCATTTCTTGAACTAAACGCAAATCTGCACCATTCTCAAGTAAATGAGTTGCAAATGAATGCCTTAATGTATGCGGTGTAATTTTCTTATGAATTCCTGCTTCAAGCGCTGCTTTTTTTAATATTTTCCAAAATCCTTGGCGTGTCAACGGTTTACCGTGCTGATTGACAAATAAAATATTACTATCTCCTTGGCGTTTAATTAACTTACCGCGGGCTTGCTGCAAATAGTTTTCCACTGCCTGGATAGCAACATTACCTAGAGGAACGATCCGTTCCTTCGCTCCTTTTCCAAAGCACTGTACAAACCCCATGGTTAAATGAAGATCAGATATTTTTAAATGGATCATTTCACTTACTCGAAGACCTGTAGCATATAGTAGTTCTAACATTGCTTTATTACGTATATGTAATGCAGTATCTGAAGGTAAACTTAATAATGCTTCTATTTCTTGGATCGATAATACATCTGGAAGCTTTCGTTCCTTCTTAGGTGTTTCAATATGTAAGCTAGCATCATGTGTTACGACTTGCTCCCGAATTAAAAATTGATGAAATGCACGAATAGATGAAATATGACGCGCAATTGTCGCAGAGGATTTCCCATCGTCTTTTAACACATAAAGAAAATTGGTAATATCATTTCTTGTAACTTGTTCCCAGTTAGCTTTGTTTACAGAGGTTTTAATAAAATCTATATATGCTGTTAAGTCACGTCGATAAGAAGTTAATGTATTATCTGATAATCCTCTTTCAATTAATAAATAGTGATAAAAATCCTCTGCAATATCTGAAATCATCTTTTACTCTCCTAGCCGGAAAAATAAGTTCAATCGATCAAAAAAAGTTGGTTCTTCATTAAATACTTTTACTGCTGGTCCCTCTGGTGGATCATATCGATGATATTGTTCATATTCTGCATGCATTATTCGTAAACCAAAATAAAATAAAAATGTACACGCAATAAAGATGACGAACACCTTTACCATATCCCACAGTATTCTTTTCATTTATTGTGCTCCTCTAATCATAATATATCCTATTAAAAGATATGCCAGAAAAGAAGAACAATATACATAATACTATCATTCAAATGGGAAAAAATCTGTAATTACAATGTACCGCTTTTAACTTGGTTTGTAAATTATTTTCTTTTAAATAAAAAAAGGCTGCTAGTAAGTATTGGAAACGCTAACTAGCAAAACTTGCATGGTAACTAGCTAACTAGAAGCGTTCATAGTAACAGCCTGACATTGTTTACAGATGCCATGAAAAGTTAAACGATGGTCTTTTACTTGAAATCCCCATTCATTTTGAACAATTTTCTCCACATCTTCGAGTAAATCATCTTCGATTTCTTCTACTGAACCACATTCCGTACATACCAAATGATGATGAAAATGTTTAGCTCCTTCTTTACGAAGATCATAGCGTGATACACCATCACCAAAATTTATTTTATCCACAATCTTTAGTTCTGATAATAATTCTAATGTACGATATACTGTAGCTAAACCAATTTCTGGAGCTTTTTCCTTAACAAGCAGGTATACATCTTCTGCACTTAAATGATCGTCTTCCCTTTCCAGCAAGACTCTAACAGTCGCTTCTCGTTGAGGAGTAAGCTTATAGCTTTGCGAATGCAGTTGTTTTTTTATCCGATCAATTCGATGTTCCATGACAGGTTCCCTCCCTCATATCCCACCTTTATTATATGCACCGATTAAAAGTGTGTCAAAATAAAATATTATTATTTTATATTTATAATAATTATAGTTTAAGTTTGATTATTAGTAAAATGATCGGATTAACATTTGCATTGCTTCATTGGAAACAAAAGATTCTAGTAAAGCAGCTATACAAGAGAAGGCGACTAGAAATGAAAATAATGTTACATATTTACCAAATGGCTGGAATACAGGTTGTGCCATTTTTCTTGTAAATAATTTACTCAATAAGGTCAATGAGAAAATCATGGATAAACTTCCGGCGGTAATATAAATAGGAATAATTAACATATTTTGTGGTGCAATCGACAGTGCCGCCAATAATAATCCATCAAAACCAAGCTGATTGACAATAAACCCTACAGAAAATCCCACTACAAGCCCTTTAATAAAAATTAACACCCAAACCAATGGCAAGCCAATTACTGAAAGTCCTAATATAAATAATAGTAGCAAATATTTAGTATGGTACAAGAAGCTACTTTTAAAAATATCCATGCGTTCCATTTCTTGATTATCAGCAATTTGTCCAAAAAATCGTTCTAAATAAAAGAATAGATCCTGTTTTTGAATAAAATTCATACTATTAACGAGGATAGCTCCAAATATAATCCCTGTTAGAAATAAAATAACCATAAAAAGATAAATCGTGGCATGTTCTTTTACATGAGTCATTAGAAGTGTTTTATTTTTGTACATTGGAATCCTCCATTCAATATACTGCTATACTAAAAACTATGAAGAATTCCAATTAAAAATACCAAGTTTTCTATTATCCTACTAGATGAATTTAGGTTAATTTAATCGTACCGTATCTACCTCCACCGCCTTCGATAATCTTTAGCTTGCCTTGACGCATCTGAATAATTGCATGAGCTAAATCGCTTGGAATCACCGAGGTTAATTCCTCGAAAGTTGCGTGATGAATCACTTGCATTTCCGTATCAAACGCAGTTAACAGTTTTTCATACGTTCTCTTTCCCAATTTAGGAAGATACTCTAATGGAACTTGGTACGTATATGGTGGCCTATCATTAGTAGGAGCACTTATGTCTTTTAATTCTAAGATTCTATCCGACACACCTTTAATAAGTTTGTTCGAAAAACAATGAGGACAGTTTTGAACATTTAACGAAACGACCGAAAAGCATTGATTACACACCGTTTTATGATATTTACCTAGTCGCGGATTCATACCGTAGTTATGGGCAATTTTTCTGTTCTGCTGTTGGTGCAGTGCCAAATACAATTCGTTAAATGAAGGCTCCATCATACATATTATTTGATATTCTCTTGCTATTTTTGCTAAGGAGTGTGCATCAGAGTTAGAAAGAAACGTATAATCATGTAGTTCTTGAATTTGATCTGCCATATGAGTATCCGAACTTAAACCTAATTCTATTCCATCAATCAAATCACGATCAAATACCTCTGATAATGTTTGCTCCACACCTTTCCCATACAAGCTTTTAAATGGCGTAAACACATGAGCTGGAATAAATATTCCTTTTAGCTGCTTTACTTTATATTGCAGCTCTTTTCCTGTACCGTAATACCTCTGAGAACTTAGACCAATGTTCTTCATTCGCTGACGTAGCCATGCAGAAAATTGTTGCATGTATTGCAAGGTTGGAAAATAACAAAGTACATGAATCGGGCCCTGACAAGCTTCATCATAGACTTCGATTTCTGAACCGAGAATTAAAGTAACTTTTTCAAACCGAATGCCTCCATCAACCAATTCATATGCTTTGCCTTCTTCAATTAATTCCATAATCTCCTGTTGTACAGCGGGCGCCTGACAATCTATAACACCTATTAAATCCATACCTTTATTACGACTGGATTCCTCTAACACACTCGTTAGCGTTAAATTTTTTGAAGCGGTAATTTTGACGGGATGATCGTACTTATCTCGGCCAATATGAATGTGTAAATCAGAAAAATACGGCTTAAGCAATTATTTCATCCCCAGTGCATGTAAATATAAGATTGCGTAATTTGTTTTGGCATCATGAATCTCTTCCTGTTCCACTAGTTGCTTTGCTTCTTCAAGTGTTAACTTTCTAATACTAATAAATTCATCTTCATCGCCCGCTATTGGTTGATCAACTAACTCTAACGTATCTGTGATATAAATATACATTCGTTCATTCGCAAACCCTGGCGAAGTATAAAAGGAAGTAACAAAAGAAAGATCTTTCGTTGTGTAGCCTGTCTCTTCTTCTAATTCTCTAATCGCTGTTTCTTCGGGATCTTCTCCAACTTCTAACTTTCCTGCTGGTATCTCAATTAACGATTTTTCTAGTGGCTTACGATATTGTTCAACAAATACAATTTTATTATCCTTCGTTATTGGTATTATTGCCACAGCACCAGGATGATCTATGATTTCACGTTTTGCCGTCTTACCGTCAGGCAATACAACATCATCCACTTTTAAATGTACAACTTTCCCATCATAAATAACTTCCGAACTAATTGTCTTTTCTTCAAATTTCTTCATTACTATCACCCTTCAACCAAATTTCTGTTTCTATTCTAGCATATTTATACTGCGGTCATTTCAATTAATTGTTTTACCAATTACTTCAATTTACAATAAACATATACCATAAACATTGGAATGGAGGCTAGCTAAAATGAAAAAAAATCAGATTGGAAGTTCAGACATATATATTTCTCAACTTACGCTGGGGTGTATGTCACTTGGAAAAGACACTGCTAAAGCAAAAAGCATGATTGATATGGCATTAGAGCATGGAATCAATCATTTAGATACAGCTGATTTATATGATTTTGGAGATAATGAAGAAATTGTTGGATCGGCTATTAAACACAGACGAGAAGATGTAGTGCTTACAACAAAAGTCGGAAATCATTTTAATAGAGAGACGAGAAAATGGTATTGGGACCCTTCGAAAGAACACATCCAACAAGGTGTTAAAGCCAGTCTAAAACGCTTGAATACGGACTATATCGATTTTTATATGCTACATGGTGGGACAATTGACGATCCAATTGATGAAACAATAGAAGCTTTTGAAATACTTAAAAAAGAAGGTTTAATCCGAGCATACGGTATATCTTCTATTCGCCCAAACGTTATTCGAGAATATGTAAAACGCTCTGCGATGGATGGTATAATGATGCAATACAATTTATTGGATCGCCGACCAGAAGAAGAAATACTTGATCTTTTAGATGAAAATAACATTAGCGTTCTAGCTCGTGGTCCATTAGCAAAAGGAATGTTAAGTAATCAAGCAGCGAAGCAAATCGCCGCTAAAGGAGAAACAGGATATTTAGATTATTCCTATAAAGAATTACAATCTATAAATGACGAGCTAACCAAACTTAGCTCTAATAAAAATGAGCTATCTTTCCGCTATATACTAAAGCATCCGGCTGTTGCTAGTGTAGTTTTCGGAGCTAGCTCAATTGATCAATTAAAAGAAAATATCAACGGCGACTTTAACAAAGAATTACAGGATGATACGTATCATAACCTAAAAAAAATCACTAAACCAGTTACTTATCAAGCACATAGATAAGAGGTTTCCTTGGTTCGTGTTAGCAAATAGAGTTAAAAACACTCGTACTAGTTATGTAGACGTGTCCACCCACCTGTCATCTGTTAGGATTCATGGACCCATTGGATGTCTTCCTTTCGATAGGGAGCCTCACCATTTCAAATAAAGTGAAACTTCAATCTGTAGGGTCTTACTGCTGTTGTATGTGGATCAATAGAAACAAAAGCGCAAGCGCCTAAATAGAAACGTAGCGACTGGAGCGAGTCAACGGAGATAAAGGAATCACGGTGTGCTGGCGAGCCGATGATGACTTAGATTAGGGCGGTCGCCTAGTTCCTGGGCGCTGGAGCTAGAATCGGCTCAACACGCCCATAATTATCCGTATGGGCAAACTCTATAATTTCTTAGAGTATGATAAAAGAAGCTGAGACAAAAGAATGAAGAAATAATTAAAAACGAACGATAATTAGGTTTAACTTAATTATCGTTCGTTTATTGATCAGAACAATTCATTAGCACCTGAAATAAGCGAGACTCTGGCGGGAACCGCACGAGTCTGAAGATTCACGTGGTAACGTGTTTTTCTTTACCAATTTAGCTGAGGCCGTGCCCGCGGAAAACGAGTATAGTTTCACGGTGCGGCGTGATAACATGATTATTCGTATTTTGAGTAAAGAAATTGTGTTTTGTCCTAACCTCTTTCTTTATCTAAAATTCCTTTGTATCGACCTTTGAAAAGGTGAATAAAGCTTTCCTTTATTTAATAATGTCGTCTGGGGAAATATACGGATTAAGAATTCCTTCAGGACTCGATAGACGAAACATTCCTTTGTTATAATCTAACCTCATCTTTTTCGCAAAAAATATGGCTTGTTGGTTTTCAACATATACCGTAAAATCTTTGTTTTTTATTTGTTGATAGTTGGTTTTCTGTTGATCTGTTAAGCGTAACGTCGGAATTCCGTTCACACTACAGCCACAGCCTTCTATATCATACCAAAATAACAAATAAGGATCGTGTTGCTTCTCTAACTCTGCTAATTTGTCTTTTGCTTTTTTAGATATATTAAGCTCAATTTCATTGTTCTTCATCTTTACGTCAACCCTCAATTATTTTTTGGCAAGCTGCTTTTTTAATACTCGTTCCATAGGTCCAGGAAGCACCTGATATAATCTGCTTCCTGCATCCATCCACCATGGTAAATTGATTTCTCGTTTCTTTACAAACAAATAACGAATGATTTTTTGTGCCACCTGATCTGGATCAAGTATATATTTTTGAACGTTCTTTTGATAGGTTCCATCGGGATCTGCAGAAAGAAAAAAATTAGTTTGAACAGGTCCTAAATTTACGGCAGTTACTTCTATTTTACTATCCGTTAATTCTTGTCGAAGCCCATTAGTAAAACCCAATACTGCATGCTTGGTTGCACTATAGATCGCTGCCTTTGGCGTAGCAAGCTTTCCAGCTTGTGAAGCGATATTAAAGATGTGTGCTTCTCCTTCAAGTGTAGCAAAATAAGGAAGTATCTGCTTCGTTATTTGGATTAGCGCATGAACATTTAATTGAAACATTCGCTCAATATCTTCTTCATTCATGTGCATGACATCTTCAAAAATTCCAATTCCCGCATTATTTATTAGACCTTGGATTTTTTGATGTTCAGTTAAGATATTGGCTATCACTTGTGTACGGTCTTTACGATGCCCTAAGTCCACCTTATAAACATAGCATTCTACAGAAAATTGTTTCTCTATCTGCTCCTTGATCTTTTCTAATTTATTTATAGAACGAGCCAATATAATTGGTATACCACCATTTTTCGCAATGTGCCATGTTAGCCTCTCTCCAATGCCACTTGAAGCTCCAGTAATGATAATCTTTTTACCTGATATCTTAGTTTGCATAATAAATAAGCTTTCCATCCTCCGTTTTTTTAGTAATACGTCCCTCGTTCTCTAAATAATCTAATTGGCCAATTGTTTCAGACATCGTGAGATCGATTTGATTTTTGAATTGCCTTGGAAATATTTGTGTGCATAATTGAAACGGTGTTTGCGGCTGAGTTATTAATAAATCAAAGACCTTATCTGCTCTTTCCTGCTGTTTTTTTAGTCTGTTTTCGATTAAGCTCTTAGGTTTTTGTACCACCTGACCATGTCCTGGTAACACACAGTCCACTCGCAAATCAATACATTTTTGTAAATTACGGCGATATTGAAGCATAGGCTTTGGTCTAAATTCGATCGACTCGCACGGTGATGGTGGTTCCATAAGTGGATTAGAAGAAATATGCTCTAATATATGATCTCCCCCAACTAGTAGCCGATCGGTTTTACGTAAAAAAGAAAGATGACTTTGCGCATGACCTTTCGTATCAATCACTTGCCAACCTGGATGACCAGGAAGTTCATCTCCTTCATCTATAAAACGGGTTAGTTCACCTTTTCCTACATAATTTAATGGCGCACTCAATTTATTTAAATACGGAAGAAATGTTTCTGGTATGCCAGAAAGCGAAAAATACTTCTCAAAAAATTGCTTATAATGCTGAAGATATAATTCATCACGTTGGATCCATGGATCCACATTAGCATGTGCAATTATACGCTCTGCTCTGGGAAACTGATCAATTAATCCTATATGATCAGGATGATGGTGCGTTAAAATCACTTGTTCAATGTCTTTTGGAAAATAACCCATTCGCTTTAGTTGTTCTTTGAGTGTCTCCCAAGCTTCCTTTGTCTTTACACCTGCATCTATGATAGAAAGCAAATCGCCTTTTAACAGATAGATATGAACATCACCTACTGCAAAAGGGGTGGGTACCGTTATTTGACTAATCGTTTTATCCATTACTTTCATACTTACATTCCTCCAAAATGAATGATCATTCATTTTTAATCTATTTTACCTTGTCACACCCACATTGTCGATTAATTACTATCATTTTGGATAAACTCTTTCGGTACCTCGACGGATTGATCATACGCATCTCAATTTATTCAGTTACAAAACAAACGATGTATTGCTCTTTCTACTATTTTCGGCAAATACTCAAAACTATACGTGATCTCTAGTCGCTCTGTCCATTGATGAGGATCTTTTCCTAACGGACCTATATTTAAAACAGGCATCGTTAATTGTTCCATGACATCTTCCGGAATTTCAAAACCATTATTTTGTAATGGCATATTAGACGTATAGTTTTTTAAACTTCCTAGCGTTGAAGGAGGTCCAACGAAGCTTAAATCTGACAGACCAGTAAAAAACTCCGATACAGTTAAGTTAATTTGATATTTCTCTTTCGTATACGTCGTAATTTCCTTCATCACTTGCTGAATGTATGGATCTGTTCCTGAAGAAACTGCTGGGTAAAACGGTGGACAATAGAATAAAATGATCATTGGAGCTAAATCTTTACACATAGATGCTAAATCCTGGACAAGTAATGTAGAAAAATCCCTATCTTCCTCTGTGCGTTGACTAACCAATAAATTCTGCCTACGATTAATCTCTGCTTGTCCATAACGTTTGACAGCTTCCTGATATAATTCTTCATACATCATTACATTAACTTTAATTAGCGGCATGGTAAAATCGGTGGCAATTTCAGAGAAATGATCCGCTTTTTCCTGGATATAGTGCTCTATATTTTGGGCAGCGTCCATCGCACCTTGAAGCAATTTTAAATTTATATCATGTAAGGATTGTTTCATATATAAGACATTATACATGGCAATTGCTGATTGAGGGGTCTTTACGGAATAATTCTCTTTTAAATCTCGTTGCATCAGACTAACTGGTGGAGGCGTTACTTCATCACCAATTCTTTCTATAAAAGCTTCATCAAGCTCTAGCTGTTGTGACAAGAAACTAATCATTAAATTAGGATTAACGCCTGAAAAAGGTTCTCCCACATGCGACTCTTTACCGTAACAATAAAATCCCGGTAATATTTTTCCAATTGAACCAGTATATACATAATAAGCTTCATCGCCAGGATATTTGCTAAACATTGGCTCACCGTTTAAACATGCCAGATATGTTAGCTTCTGCTTTTCCTTCCATTCATGGAGTATAGGTAAAGCTGTTAACATTCCTTTTGAATTGACTTCTTCATCCGGAACAGTAAGTAATAGTATATTACCATCAAACTCACCGTCAATTGCTTTCTCGAGCATAGAAAGGTGTACTGTTAAACCTGCCTTCATATCCATTGTGCCTCTTCCAAACAACCAGTCTCCAGTCTCCATATCTTGCTGAACCGCTTTAGATAATCGTTCCTTTTGTTTATACAATTCTTTTGTCAATGCTTTTGGATGAAATGCAAGGTTTTGTAGTGATCCAAAATCTTCAACATCCACAACATCAAAGTGACTTAACAAGATTATCGTTTTGTCAGTTTCATTTTTACTCTTAACAAAGGCCGTCAGTAACCTTCTGCCATCATCCAAACCATGAAGCTTTAAATACGAAGGATTTGTTTGAAAATATTGGTTTTGTTCTAACAAATGATACATATACTCTGCTAAAGCAATCTCTGCTGAAGATCCAGTTACACTTTGATAATTGACGAGTGAGCATAACAGATTCGTAAGTTCTTCCTTTGTTTGCCATGTTTTCAAGCGTATCCCTCCAGTATTTAGTATAAATTACAAACTTTATAAGACATTGACTTTTACATGAAAATCAAACACAATGATTAAAAGTAAAGCACGATCGAATGAGAGCATTGCTCAACAGGACTTTGTGTGATGTCAAATGCAACTAAAGAGGTGGATAAGATTGAAAACCAACATATTTGCACATCGTGGTGCTAGCAAATATGCACCTGAGAATACAATGCCTGCTTTTCAGAAAGCGTATCATATGAATGCAGATGGGATTGAAACTGATGTACAGTTAACAAAAGATAATATCCCTGTACTTATACATGATGAAAATGTAAAACGTACAACCAATTCGGTAGGTCTTGTAAGTAAATTATCCTATCAAGAATTAAAAGAATTGGATGCAGGTAGCTGGTTTTCACCTGAATTTAAGGGAATTAAGATACCTACACTTGATGAGTTTCTCAATTGGATTAAAGATAAGCCTTTATATTTAAATATTGAACTAAAAAATAATAAAATAGATTATACAGATATAGAATCTATTGTTTATCAAGCAATCTCTAACTATCAGTTATTAAATCGTACCACAATTTCGACTTTTAATCCAAATAGCGTTAAGAGGTTGAAAGAATATTCTAATTCTCTTGAGGTCGCTTTTCTAACGTCCAAACGATATAAAAGTCCTATCCGTGTAGCTAAAGAGCTTGGAGCTAATGCACTCCATCTGAAATATCGACTCTTACACCGTGAATTAGTCGAAAATATTCATAAAGAAAATATGAAATTAAGAATCTATACCGTAAATAAACCAGTAAGAATTATGCGATCGTTCAACCATCAGGTTGATGGAATTTTCACAGATGTACCTGATCTGGCATTTCATTATCGAGAATCAGTAACCGATTAATTAATATAGGAGGCCAAAAATGAGCAAGTCATCACAATTATTTTCACCAATTGAACTAAAAGATGTATCATTAAAGAATCGAATTGTTATGTCTCCAATGTGTATGTATTCGTGTATACAGGAAGATGGAATGCTTACGTCATTTCATAAAACACATTATATTTCTCGTGCCGTTGGTCAAATTGGGTTAATTATGCTCGAAGCATCAGCAGTCCAAATGGAAGGTAGGATCTCCGCACAAGATTTAGGCATATGGAGTGATGACCATGTTTTAGGATTAAAACAACTGAATGAAGAACTACATAGTTACGGAGCTAAGACGGCTATACAGCTTGCCCATGCAGGAAGAAAAGCTGAACTATCTTCTGCTATTTATGCACCGTCTGCTATCGCATTTAATGATACTTTCCAAGAGCCGCTAGAAATGTCACAAAATGATATTGACGATACAATTAATGCATTCAAAGACGGTGCGAGACGTGCCGCTGAAGCTTCGTTCGATGTTATAGAAATACATGGAGCACATGGATATTTAATTAATCAATTTTTATCACCATTGACTAATCACCGTACGGATGCATATGGAGGAAGTAAAGAGAATCGATACCGCTTTTTAAAAGAGATTATTGCTTCGATCAAAACTGTTTGGAATGGGCCAATTTTTGTACGAATTTCCACAGATGAGTACGATAACAACGGAAATAGCCTAGAAGATATACTCTACTTTTGTTCTCAGTTAAAAGAGGACGGTGTCGACTTAATTGATTGCAGCTCTGGTGGAGTCGTCCCTGCAACGATCAATACTTACCCGGGTTACCAACTTAGACGCTGTGAAACAATTAAACAAGATGTCTCTATTGCTACTGGAGCAGTTGGTTTAATTACCTCAGGAAAACAAGCTGAAGAGATTATTCAAAACAAACGAGCAGACTTAGTCTTTATCGGTAGGTCATTACTGAAAAATCCTTATTGGGCTAAAGAAGCAGCTGCTGAATTAAACTATGACTTAAAGGCACCTAAGCAATATATCAGAGGCTGGAAATAATACTGGAGGTTATACGATGGAGTTGATTTTTCTTGGAACAGGAGCAGGTGTACCCTCCAAACAAAGAAACGTGTCATCCGTAGCACTTTCCATGCTACAAGAATTAAATAGTGTTTGGTTATTTGACTGTGGAGAAGCAACCCAACATCAAATTCTCCATACATCAATTAAGCCAAGAAAAATTAATAAAATTTTTATCACTCATTTGCATGGTGACCATATCTTTGGTCTACCTGGCTTCTTAAGTAGTCGATCTTTTCAAGGTGGTGAAGATCCGTTAACTATTTATGGTCCTAAGGGAATTCAGCAATTTGTTGAAACGAGTTTAGGTGTAAGTGATACTCATCTTAATTATTCATTATTGTTTGTGGAAATTGAGAATAATATGGTAGTGAAAGATAGTCACTTTTCAGTCCATATACAAGCGTTAGATCACGCAATTCCTAGTTTTGGATTTCGTATTATGGAGCAGGATAAACCTGGAGAATTACTAGTAAATAAATTAAAAGACATAGGGATTAAACCTGGACCTATTTACAAACAAATAAAAGAAAATGAAGTTGTGGTAACGGAAGCTGGTAGGAAAATTTATCGAAAAGATGTTATTGGACAGGATAAAAAAGGGAGAGTAGTAGCTATATTAGGTGATACAAGGTATTCAACAAATTACATATCTTTGGTTAAAGATGCTGACGTTCTAGTTCATGAAGCCACATTTAGCCATGATAAGTCTATTCTTGCTAAGCGATATTTCCACTCAACAACGACGCAAGCTGCAGAACTTGCCAAAAAAGGCAACTGCAAGCGCCTAATACTTACTCATATCTCATCAAGATACCAAAAGGAAGAAAATGAGCAACTTTTACAGGAGGCCCAAATGATCTTCCCACATACAGAAATTGCATATGACTTCTCTAGTTTTTTGATTAATTAAAGGAGGGCTTTCTATGTCACAAATTGAATCGATTATTGCTGACCAACGAGCATTTTTCTTAAATGGCAATACGATGAATTTTAATAGCCGCAAAGAACAACTTCAGAAACTTAAAAGTATGCTAAAGGAAAATGAACCTGCTATATATAAAGCATTAAAAACAGATCTAAATAAATCCAAACATGAAACACTAACAACTGAATTAGGATTTTTAATAACCGAATTAGATCATACACTGAAGCATTTAAGAGATTGGATGGAACCTATTAAGGTTTCTGCTCCAATCACCCATAAAGGAACAAAAAACTTTATTATGAAGGAGCCTTACGGAGTTTGTCTGATCATGGCACCTTGGAATTATCCTTTACAGTTAGCGCTCGCACCAGTAATTGGTGCACTAGCTGCAGGTAATTGTGCTGTAATTAAACCTTCTGAAGATGCACCAGCTACTTCAGCATTATTGCGTGAAATGATTAGGGAATACTTTGATCCATCTTATTTAACAGTCATTGAAGGCGCAAAAGAAATTGCTCAGGAGCTTTTACAACAGCGTTTTGATTATATCTTCTTTACTGGTAGTACCCAGACTGGGAAAATTATTATGAGAGAAGCAAGTAATCACTTAACTCCTGTAACACTTGAATTGGGAGGTAAAAGCCCCGTTATCGTTGATAAAGATGCTAATATTAATCTAGCAGCAAAGCGTATTGTCTGGGGTAAATTTACGAATGCTGGCCAAACTTGTGTTGCTCCAGATTACTTATATGTACACGAAAAGGTTAAATTTAAATTATTAAAAGCCATGAAGAAATATATGAAGAGCTTCTATGGTAAAAGCCCTTTATCAAATAAAGACTATATCCGAATCATCAACGAAAAGCATTTCGATCGGTTACATACTTATTTATCTACAGGAACTATTCTACATGGCGGTGAATCGAATCGAAACCTATTAAAAATTGAACCTACGATTCTTGACAAAATCACGTGGGACGATCCAATTATGCAGGAAGAAATATTTGGACCAATCCTTCCGGTACTTACGTTTAAGGATATAGAAGATGCAGTTGGAGTAGTTAAAATGCAAGAAAAACCTCTAGCTTTATATTACTTTGGAGAAAATGAAAATACGCAACAACAAATTATGCAGTACTTATCATTCGGTGGTGGTAGTATAAATGATACACTTTACCATCTAGCTAATCCACATCTTCCGTTTGGTGGTGTTGGTGCAAGTGGCATGGGAGCATATCATGGAAAATATAGCTTTAATACGTTTTCTCATAAGAAGAGCATCTTAAAACAAACAACAAAATTTGATATTCCATTCCGTTATCCCGGTGGAAAACTGTCACAAACAATTATAAATAAAATTATGAAATAATGACAATGTAAAAATCTCGAGTAATATACATTAAAGAAAAAGCCGAACTTAAATTCGAAACACACTGGTGCGGGCCCTGGTAGTTAGAGTAAAAATCTAACATCTAGGGATAATCACCACTGGAGAAATCGAATTAGTTCGGCTTTTAATTGGATCATCTTGTATATTATTCATTATTCAACTATACTATTTAAATCAGCAATCTGTGTAGAAATATTGAAATATAGCTGATTTCCACTACATTGTTAATTTCATCATTTCATATAAAATGGTGCTTTCTATAGCCTACTATCTTGTTAAGACAAGTATTTAGCTCAATATGTACCTGCCTCATTTTAACGCTTAAAATCATCCAAGAAATCTTTTTGAAAGCTCGTACTTGGACTTTGATTATCCGTATTGGTAGTATTCCATGAGATAAACGGATTTTTTCCGTATTTCTCAGATAGCTCATTAATCGTTTTATATAACTTTTCTTTTCCCGCCACTTTTTCATATGAAAATAGATCGAGTTGCTGTGCAATATTTTGCTTCTCTTCTACATCCTGTACAGTAATTCCCAATAGTCTAATTGGTTCTAGATTCCAATGCTTTTGCAATAATTCATTTGCGATTATTAAGATATCTTCTTTTGACTCAATATAGTTTCTTAATTTTTTGCTTCGTGTAATAGTCCTCCGATCATGATAGCGAATCATTACTTGTATGCTACGTCCAACTGCTTGTTTTCGCTTTAATCGACGTGCTACATTTTCGGCGAGGTAATGCATCAATGCTCTAATTTCTGTTTCATCTGTAGTATCCTGCGGTAGTGTTTTTGAGTTACCAATACTTTTAAATTCATAGACAGCATCAGGATCTACAGGACGTTGATCCACACCATTTGCTCGATTTTTTAGTCGTTCACCATTAATTCCAAGTATTTGTTTTAATTCGTAGACATTCCCACGCGCAAGATCACCTATTGTCTCTATCCCTATTCCTTTTAATTTAGTGGCTGTTTTCCCTCCTACTCCATACATTTCTTCAATTGGTAACGGCCACAGCATTGAGGGCATCTCACGCTTTCTTAATACTGTAATTCCCATTGGCTTCTTCATGTCGGATGCCATTTTTGCAAGAAATTTATTTGGTGCTATCCCAATACTGCATGGCAAATCGAGCTCTCTAGCTATTCTTTTCTGTAAATTGGCTGCTATATCTAAAGGTGTACCCATTCCTTTACTTTCCGTTACATCCATATAGCCTTCATCGATAGATACGGGTTGTACAAATGGAGTTATTTCTGAAAGCATTTTGAAAATCTCTCTAGAGGCTGTTCGATAGCGTTCAAAATTAGGGCGTAGGACAATTAATTCAGGACATAGTTTTTTAGCCTCCCATAGATTCATTGTCGTTTTTACCCCTTTAGCCCTTGCTTCATAACTGCTTGTTACAACAATTCCTCGTCTCTCTTCAGGATTACCAGCAATGGCTACAGGCCTGCCCTTAAGTTTCGGGTTATACGCCATCTCAACTGAAGCATAGAAGCAATTCATATCAATATGGAAGATAACTCTTCGCTTCGTAGCTTGATTCGTCATACATATACTGCTCCTTAATACGGACAATTTAATATCACTTTTAATCCATTATAACATACCAAAGAAAAAACCCTTTAAGCGTTGCACTTAAAGGGTTTACTTTGTTAATTTTTTGCTGCTTCCTGGATAATTGCTGTAACTAACTCTGTTACTTTAACCAAATCTTCTACTTTGATCCGTTCATTTGTTGTGTGGATTTCTTCATAACCAACAGCAAGATTGACAGTCGGGATTCCGTGACCTGCTATAACATTTGCATCACTACCCCCACCACTTTTTAGCAATTTACTTTCTCGACCAATGGCCTTGGCAGCATTACGTGCAACTTCAACTACTAAATCGCCTTCCTGTTGTTTATATCCAGGATACATGACCTTAACCGATACTTCAGCGGTACCACCAAATTCTTTAGCAGTATTTTCAAAAGCATCCTTCATTTTTTTAACTTGTACTTCCATTTTTTTCGGATCCAATGACCGGGCCTCAGCTAAGATCTCGACATGATCTACAACGATATTCGTTTGCTTACCGCCTTCAAATCGACCAATATTAGCTGTTGTTTCATCATCAATTCTTCCGAGTGGCATTTTAGCTATTGCCTTCGCAGCTAAGGTTATAGCTGACACTCCTTTTTCAGGAGCTACGCCAGCATGAGCTGTTTTTCCTTTAATTACGGCAAATACCTTTGCTTGGGTAGGTGCGGCTACAACGATATCACCTACATCTCCATTACTGTCTATTGCATAACCGTATTTTGCATGGAGCATGGATGGATCCAGTGCCTTCGCTCCTACTAAACCAGATTCTTCACCTACAGTTATTACAAATTGAACATCACCATGCTCTAAATTATTTTCATTAACTGTACGGATAGTCTCTAGAATTGCGGCCAAACCCGCTTTATCGTCCGCACCTAAAATGGTGGTTCCATCCGAAATAATGTAACCATCTTTAATACTAGGGTTAATGGCTTTACCAGGAACTACAGTATCCATATGTGAGGTAAAGTAGATTGGGTCTACACTATCTTTGGTGCCTTTCCAATTACAAATTAAGTTACCAGCACCATGCCCTGTTGTTGATTTACTGGCATCCTCTATAACCTCTAATCCTAAATTAGAGAACTTCTCCTTTAACACTTTTGCTATTTCTGTTTCTTGTCCTGTCTCAGAATCAATTTTAACTAGTTCAAAAAATTCTTCTAAAAGACGTTCTTCATTAATTAGCAAAACAAATCCTCCTATACATCAATTATATTGGGATATTACCGTGTTTCTTACTAGGACGATCCTCTGTTTTATTTTGGAGCATTTCCAAAGCTTCAATTAGCTTTAATCTGGTGTCACGAGGATCAATAATATCATCCACCATTCCTAAACTAGCAGCCTCATAAGGATTTGCAAAACGTTGCAGATATGTACGTATTTTTTCTGCTTGTAACTGATCCGGATCATGACTCGTATCAACTTCGTTAGCAAACATAATAGGGACAGCTCCCTCGGCCCCCATAACAGCGATTTCTGCATTCGGCCATGCATAGACAATGTCTGCTCCAAGTGATTTACTATTTAATGCCACAAAGGCACCACCATATGCTTTTCGCAGAATCACTGTTACTTTTGGAACCGTTGCTTCTGCATATGCGTAAAGTAGCTTAGCGCCATGACGTATAATTCCATCATGTTCCTGTTTAATACCTGGGATAAATCCAGTAACGTCTTCTATGGTTACCAAGGCTATATCAAATGCATCACAAAAACGAATAAACCGAGCCGCTTTATCACTTGAATTGATATCTAATCCACCAGCTAAATACTTTGGTTGATTACAAATCATCCCAACCGTTTGCCCATTAATTTTTGCAAATCCAACAACAATATTTTTAGCAAAATGTTGATGCACCTCAAAGAAACTACCTGAATCAACTATATTGTTTATTACTTTTTTTACATCATAAGGTGATCTGCTATCAAAAGGAACTATCTCTATTAAATCACTTCCATTGGATAATTCACAGTAATTTGCAATATCTTCTGCTTTTTCTTGATCAAAAGCAGGCAAATAATGAATTAATTGACGAACGGTTTCCAATGCTTCTTCTTCCGTATTTGTTTGAAAGTGAGCATTTCCACTCTGTTTATTGTGGACTGGAAGCTCCCCCCAGTTCCTCTCCTGCTATTTGCTCTCCAGTAGCTTTCTCTATTACTTTCGGACCCGTAATAAACATTTGTGATGTTTGTTTAACCATTATAATGAAATCAGTAAGCGCTGGTGAATAAACTGCTCCACCTGCACTTGGTCCCATAATTACCGATATTTGAGGTATTAAACCAGAATACTTAACATTTCTGTAAAAAACTTGACCATATCCATCTAAAGAAGATACACCTTCCTGTATACGAGCACCACCAGAATCAATTAATCCTACAATCGGAATTCTATTTTTTGCAGCTAAGTCCATAACAGCAGTAATCTTCTTCGCGTGCATTTCTCCTAGTGCTCCACCATAAACGGTAAAATCTTGAGCAAATAGGTAAATAGATCTACCATTAACTTTTCCGTAGCCAGTTACGACACCCTCACCATTACTATCAACGGCTATGCTGTTACACGAAGAACAAACTCTCTGTTTCATGAAAGGATTTATTTCTACAAAAGATTGCTTATCTAGTAACACTTTAATTCTTTCCCTTGCTGTTAATTTCCCTTTTTCATGTTGTTTACGAATCCGCTCTTCTCCACCACCAAGCTTTATTTGCTTTCTCTTTTCATATAATTCCGTGATTTTATCATACATATCCACGATGTTCACTTCTCCTGACATAATTCAAATAATACACCATTTGCTACACTTGGATGAAGAAATGCTATTTGTTGCCCATCAGCTCCTATTTGTATTTCTTCATCTATTGCCTGAATACCTTTCTGCTTCAAAAGGTCTACCCGTTGCTGGATATCGTCGACTGCTAGTGCAATATGGTGCAAGCCTTCTCCTCGTTTGTTAATAAATTCAGCTACTGTAGAAGTTGTGGTGATTGGTTCGATTAATTCTAAATAAGCTTCTCCCACTTTTAAAAAGGCCACTCTAATGGATTGCGAATCGATTGTTTCCATTTGTGTCAACTTAAGACCTAAACACATCATGTAAAAAGGCAAAGATTCCTCTATATTCTTAACTGCTATTCCAATATGCGTAATGTGATTGACAGCTTTCGTATCAGACGAATTCATTTTCAGCCCCCTATTTGTATGTTTATATAAAGTGAAACTTCCATCCAGCTTTTACTAAAACAAATACGTACAAAGGCTTAAATCGCCACGTCCTGTGGCAACGCCTTTGTGACCTACTTCCATGTAGGCCCGAACCAATCGGACATTTACTGGCAGTCGTTTCCTCACTTATCATTAGTGATTTCATTTTATTGCTTGATGTGAGGGTTTTACGACAAGTTACATGTGAAATACATTCGTATGTTGATTCATCAATAAGCAATCACCTATACTAGCTTATTGATCATTTTCACGAGAAAGAACATTGGAGCTGAAAAACGCTTAAATAGTGAGATAAATGTTTATTACCACTTGTCCAAAAGTAGTTTTCAAGGTAAAATAAACGTAGTATTTTAGGAGTGAAGGAGGATTTGTATGTCCCAAAAATCAAAGCGTGCTCGAAGAACGAAAATTATTGTATATATTATGATAATTGCAATGCTCCTATCCACTTTGACAGCAGGTCTAGCATTGTTTATATAAGAATATTAACTATGGGATATCATTAAGAAGGACACTAGCTCAGAATTTCCTGAACTTATACCGCTTACTAATGTTTGTCCATAACGAATTACGTCATAAAATGAACAAAAGCGCAAGCGCCCAAATAGAAACGTAGCGACTGGAGCGAGTCAGCGGAGTTAAAGGAATCACGGTGATTTTGCGAACCGCTGATGACTTAGATTAGGACGATTCGTGAAGTCGGCTAGATTCTGGGCGCTGGAGCTAGTCGCAGCTCAACGCGCTCATATTTATCTACACGGTTTTCCTAGACTATTAAAAAAGACTGTACCACACATGGGTCCAGTCTTTATGCTTCTTTGCTTGTTCTTCTCTTAGGTCTAACATCACTTTCTTTAAACCTTTTTTTCAATAATAGATAGTCTTCAATATCATGTAATAATCGAAAAAGGTTTGCTCTCGTTTCAAATTCTTCTCTCGAACATGGAAGGTCCTCTCTATCGAAATCCTTTCGCAATTGCTCTAATTCCTCTAGGTAGATAATTGCTGTATTCCCAGGATGTACAGCTTTCGATAGCCCTTCAAAGAAGGAGGCAATTTTTTCCGTTATCGAGTCTTTTTTGGGCAATTTAGTTACAAGTGGAAGCATTCGCTGTAATAATTCAAATTGTCTTGATCGCATACGAAAATAATCACGATATGGGTGCTTATTGCGTAATATATGATTTTCTTTATCACGCTCTACTAAGTCCGCTGCTTCGACCAGTAGCTGTTCAATTCTTGTTATTTCATTTCCATCCCATACAATATTCCTATTGCGTACATATAATGCGATTTCATATAGCACGGACTGAAAATTTTCTTCCAATTCTCGTTGCTTTTCTTTTAACTTTTTATCTAGGCTTGGCATATATAAGTTTAGTAATAATCCAGTTCCAATACCAATGATTATTAATAGAAATTGATCAACTAAGAAATCATAATCTAAATAATGTGCACCGTATAAATTTAAAATAATAACTGAGCTTGTTGCAATACCCTGTGTAATATTTAAATACACCGTTATTGGGATAAAGATTGCTAGTAATAAGCCAACCACTGCTGGATGATAGCCTATATAATGAAAAAATAGAATGGACAGAATAGATGCAATAATACATGCTAAAAAGCGATTCCATGCACTTAAAAAAGATTGTTTTCGTGATGGTTGGATACATAAAATGGTAAGAATACCAGCTGATACAAAATTTGTTACTCCTAATAATTGAGCTATCCAAATAGCAATAGGTGTTCCTATAGCTGTTTTAATAGTTCGATAGCCTATCTTCACGTTCCATTCTCCTTTACCGTTCCACTCAGGTTACCGGAAAAAAAGGCTGACCTACGATAACATAGAGACAGCCCTCATTTCATATCTAATCAAACAATTTTTAGACTTCTTCACAATGCTTATCAAATATCGTTTGAAGCTTACTTATGACATCCATAGCACTATGTCCTTCAATATCATGTCGTTCTAACATGGTTACTATTTTACCATCTTTCAAAAAGGCAAATGAAGGTGAAGAAGGTGGATAACCTTCAAAATATTGTCTTGCTTTTTCTGTTGCTTCTTTATCTTGGCCAGCAAATACTGTCACTAATTGATCTGGGCGTTTATCATAATGTATGGAATTAGCAGCAGCTGGTCTTGCGATTCCACCAGCACATCCACATACTGAATTAACCATTACTAACGTTGTACCCTCTTTAGTAAGTGCTTGATCCACTTCTTCAGGTGTTGTTAGTTCTTGATAACCAGCCTCTCTAATATCCTTACGCGCAGCATCTACAACATCATTCATAAATATGTTAAAATCCATTAAAAATCAAACCCCTCACTTGAAGTAACTTTTATACTATAGATAGGATACCAGCATCAGTTTGATATTTCAATTAAATACGTTCTCCGAACAAGGAATTATATTGTTCTAATACACATTAATTGTATTTTCATTCATATTCTCTAAAATTTCTTTCACACGTGCGAGGAAGTTGCCGCAAACAAGACCATCCAATATACGATGATCTAAAGATAAGGATAAATTAACCATGTCACGAGCTGCAAACATATCATTAACGATCATTGGTCGCTTCACAATAGATTCAACCTGCAAAATTGCTGCCTGTGGATGATTGATAACGCCCATGGAGTGGATAGAACCAAAGGAACCAGTATTATTAACGGTAAATGTACCGCCCTTCATATCATCGCCAGTTAATTTGTTAGTTCTTGCCTTTATTGCTAGTTCATGAATTTGCTTAGCAATTCCTTTTATACTTTTATCGTCTGCATGATGAATCACAGGCACGAATAATTCTTCGTCTTTCGCTACCGCGATCGATAAATTAATATCCTTACGCTGAATAATCTTATCTTCTGCCCATGTACTATTTAGTTGTGGGAATTCTTTTAAGCTTTGAGCTACAGCTTTCACAAAAAATGCAAAAAATGTTAATCCGTAGCCTTCTTTTTGCTTGAACGAATCCTTTATTTTATTTCTGTATGTAACAAGATCTGTTACATCTACTTCAACAGTCATCCAAGCATGAGGAATTTCTTGTTTAGATCGAACCATATTTTGGGCGATCGCTTTACGCACTCCTGTAACTGGGATTTCGATATCACCTGTTTGCATAGTCGGCTGTGGTTTCGACGGAGATTCTTTTGCTTGTTTATTTTCAACAGTTGGTGTTACAGCTTTATTGTCATGTTCTGTAGGAGCTGGTATCTTACCAGAAGAAATTAGCTTTTCGATATCCTTTCTAGTAATTCTACCTGCTTTACCTGTGCCTTCTACCTGTTCAAGATCTATATTATTTTCTTGCGCCATTCGTAATACAGCTGGAGAATAACGTTTTTTCATAGACTGATCTTTTGCATCATTAGAGCTGTCCATATCGGTTTGCTGCTTATTCTCCTTGCTCGGTTCTGAACCTTTTGCGGCACCAGCACTACTTGCTTCCGTATCGATATAACACATTAAATCTCCAACTGCAATGGTGTCCCCTTCTTGAGCAACTAATTCCTTAATTGTTCCAGTAAAGGAGGATGGCACTTCTGCATTTACTTTATCTGTCATTACTTCAGCAATAGGATCATACTTATTCACTTTATCTCCAACATTAACGAGCCAAGAACTAATCGTCCCCTCTGTAACACTCTCACCCAATTGTGGCATATTAATTTTTTCTTTCGCCATTTGTGGTCTACCTCCTTTAATTAAAATTCTGCAAGTTCCCGCATTGCTTTTTCCACTTTGTCTGGATTAATCATAAAATATTTTTCCATTGTTGGCGCATATGGCATTGCTGGTACGTCCGGTCCAGCAAGTCGTTGAACTGGCGCATCCAAATCAAACAGGCAATTTTCTGCTATAATTGCTGCTACCTCACCGATAATACTACCTTCTTTATTATCCTCGGTTATAAGTAAAACCTTGCCTGTCTTTTTAGCAGCTTCAATAATGGCTTCTTTATCCAGTGGGTATACTGTCCTTAAATCTAGAATATGAGCATCAATACCCTCTTCCGCTAGCTTTTCAGCCGCTTGAAGCGCAAAATGAACACATAACCCATACGTAATAATGGTAATATCTGAGCCTTCACGTTTCACATCAGCTTTACCAATCGGTAATACATAGTCATCCTCGGGTACTTCTCCTTTTAATAAACGATATGCACGTTTGTGTTCAAAGAACAATACTGGATCGTTATCACGAATAGAAGCCTTTAATAATCCTTTAGCATCATATGGTGTTGATGGCATCACTATTTTTAGCCCAGGCTGATTGGCAAATACCGATTCAACTGATTGGGAATGGTATAATGCTCCATGCACGCCGCCTCCATAGGGAGCACGAATCGTCATTGGTACATTCCAATCATTATTTGAGCGATAGCGAATTTTAGCTGCCTCTGATATTATTTGGTTTACAGCTGGCATGATAAAATCAGCAAATTGCATTTCAGCTACAGGCCTCATCCCGTACATTGCAGCACCAATTCCAACACCTGCAATAGCAGATTCCGCTAATGGTGTATCTAAAACACGTTCCTCTCCAAATTCTTCAAATAGTCCATCAGTAGCACGAAATACGCCACCTTTTTTACCTACATCTTCACCTAAAACAAATACATTTTCATCTCGTTTCATTTCTTCTTTCAAAGCAGTTGTTACTGCCTGGATATATGACATTACTGGCATGACAATTTCCCCCTTTCTACTCTTCGTACACGTATTTTAAAGCATCTTCGGCAGGCGCATAGTCCGCATTCTCAGCATAATCTGTAGCCTCATTAACCTCCGCATTAATTGCATCATTTATTTGTTTTTCTACTTCCTCTGTTAATATGCCCTCATCTTTCAAATACTTAGCAAAGGTAATAACAGAATCTTTCTTTCTTGCTTCATCTACTTCTTCACTTTCACGATATAATCTATCATCATCATCACTTGAATGTGCAGTTAACCGATAGGACACCGCTTCAATTAACGTTGGACCTTCTCCAGCTAAAGCCCTGTCCCGTGCAGCTTTCACAGCCTCATAAACAGCAAGTGGATCATTACCATCTACAGTATATCCAGGCATTCCATAGCCTTGTGCCCGGTCAGCTACATTTTTACTTGCGATTTGTTTTTCAATCGGAACCGAAATAGCATATTTATTATTTTCTACCATTGTAATAACAGGTAAGTCGTGAACTCCTGCGAAATTTAAACCTTCATGGAAATCCCCCTGGTTAGATGAGCCTTCTCCTAGTGTAACAAATGAAACAATCGGTTCTTTTTTCATTTTAGCAGCAAGGGCTACGCCAACTGCATGGGGAAGTTGAGTCGTAACAGGAGACGAGCCTGTCAGAATTCGATTTTTCTTCTGCCCAAAATGACCTGGCATTTGACGACCACCAGAATTGGGATCTTCAGCCTTGGCAAACCCAGATAGCATCAATTCCTTCGTTGTCATCCCAAAGGCCAATACAACGCCCATATCACGATAATAAGGTGCAACATAATCACTTTTCCGATCTAATGCAAAAGAAGCCCCTACTTGTGCTGCCTCTTGTCCCTGACATGATATAACAAATGGGATTTTACCGGCTCGATTTAACAACCACATTCTTTCATCAATTTTCCTTGCTAAGAGCATTGTTTTATACATTTCTAATACCATTTCATCTGTAAGCCCTAAAGCTTTGTGGCGATTTTGTGCCATCACTTAGTCCCTCCTTTTATAAATTAACCATGTATTTGTTTACCATCTACTGCAAGTGCAGCTTCACCAATCACTTCTGCTAAAGTTGGATGTGGATGGATGGTGTGTCCCACTTCCCAAGGTGTAGCGTCCAGCACTTTAGCAAGGCCAGCTTCTGAAATCATATCAGTCACATGAGGACCTACCATATGTACACCTAAAATATCATCCGTTTGCTTATCTGCAATTATCTTTACAAAGCCATCAGCTTCACCATAAACCAGTGCTTTACCAACTGCCTGGAAAGGAAATTTGCCTATTTTAACTTCATATCCATTTTCTTTTGCTTGTTTCTCAGTTAAACCTACACTTGCTGCTTCTGGACTAGAATAGATACATGACGCTACCTGTGAATAATCAATTGGCATTGGGTTCTGATCAGCCATATGCTCCACAGCGACAATTCCCTCATGGGAAGCAACATGCGCTAGCTGCATACCACCAATCACATCACCAATTGCGTAAATATGTGCTTCCTTTGTTTGATAGAATGAATTCGTTTGGACAAATCCGTTCTCTACAATAATATCTGTATTTTCCAAGCCAATGTTATTTGTATTTGCTTTCCTACCTACAGAAACAAGCATTTTCTCTGCATGAAAGCGTTGATGTTTTTCATTGATTTCTGCTTCAATTTGAACTCCATCTTCTTTTAAAAGTGTATCAGCTAGTACTTTTGCACCTTTGACAAAATTAATTCCTTTTTTCTTCAATAATCTTTCTACTTCTTTGGCAACAGCAGTGTCCTCAGAAGGTAGAATATCTTCTAAGTATTCAATGACAGTTACTTCCACATCAAAATCCGCCAGCATCGACGCCCATTCTATGCCAATAACGCCTCCACCAACAATAATAATTGATTTTGGTAGCTCTTCTAACTGTAATGCGTCATCAGAGTTTAATACCGTTTTATGATCAATATCTAAACCAGGCAACGTTTTTGGAGTAGATCCAGTTGCAATCAAAACATTTTTTGGAACTAGCATGGTGTTCTCATCACCATTCGCATATTCAATAGAAATCGTTCCGGGCATCGGAGAAAATATACTTGGTCCTAGTATTCTTCCGTATCCATTATAAACATCAATCTTCCCCTTCTTCATTAACCCTTGGACACCCTGATGAAGCTGATCGACAATAGCTCCTTTTCTTTTTTGAACTCTCGTGAAATCAAGCTTTGTGTCCTTCGTTTCCACACCGAATTCATAAGCGTTTTTAGTTTGTTTATAGACTTCAGCACTTCGCAATAATGATTTTGACGGAATACAACCACGATGGAGACATGTACCACCCAATTCTCCCTTTTCAACAACTGCTACTTGCATCCCTAGCTGAGAGGCTCTTATGGCTGCTACATAGCCGCCAGTACCACCTCCAAGTATTACCAAATCGTAATCCTTAGCCATTTTTCAACACTCCTCTATCAAATTCTAATTAGGGTACGTTTTTGCTATTTCTTCCCCTCTGAGTATCCGAATAACACCAGCATTTAAAGCTTGTAGCTCATCTTCGCCTGGGTAGACAACCGTATCAGCTATCCAATTGATCCGTCGAATAATCGACTCAGTAAACGATTTTCCATGTGCAAGGCCTCCAGTTAAAACAATTCGATCAACGTCCCCTGATAACACTGCACTCATGGAACCTATTTCCTTAGCTACCTGATAAGCCATTGCTTCATATATTTCCTTTGCCTTTTCATCGCCTGAAGCAATCCGTCGTTCTACCTCGATGGCATCACTTGTATGAAGATAACCCATCATTCCACCTTGCCCTACAATCTTTTTCATTACTTCTTCTCTATAATATTGCCCTGAAAAACAAAGTGCAATTAAATCCCCTGCTGGTACAGTACCTGCGCGTTCCGGTGAAAATGGTCCCTCTCCGTGTAACCCATTATTTACATCAACTACTTTCCCACGTTGATGTGCTCCGACAGTTATGCCACCACCCATATGCGTTACTATGAAATTCAAATCCTCATATTGTTTATTCATATCATTTGCGACTTTTCTAGCAACTGCCTTCTGATTTAAAGCATGGAAAATACTCTTTCTTGGTATTTCAGAAAAACCAGAATACCTAGCAATTTCCGCAAGTTCATCGACTACGACTGGATCAACAATATATGCAGGAATATTAAGGTTTAGAGCAATTTCATTTGCTATGATGCCCCCTAAATTGGAGGCATGTTCACCATTATAGCCAATTCGCAAATCAGTTAGCATTTGCTCGTTCACTTCATATGTTCCACCCTCGATCGGCTGAAGTAATCCGCCGCGAGCACAGACAGCACTTAATTTAGATATATTTATCCCTTCATAATCAAGCTGATTAAGAATGATATGTTTTCGATACATATGCTGTTCGATAATGGATGGAAATTGGTTTAATTCATCGGATTGATGACGAATTGTTTTTTCAAAAATACATGTTTCATTATCAAAAACCCCTATCTTTGTAGAAGTAGAGCCAGGGTTTATCACAAGATTTCTAAACTTAGCTAGCAATACATTTTACCTCCGTTGTCTAAGTTGTACCTTATCTTCTACTAAGAATATGATGTCCATTCAGCAAGAATTGACTTCTAGAATTACGTTCAGACTCAATTCTCTCCTCAGCCATCCGATCAGCCGCTACATAGGTTGGAATGTTATCTCTTTTGGAAATAGCAAATACTTTTTGTAGACTGTCGTAAATGGTTTCCACTTTTTTCATTGCGCGATCATGATTATAACCATGTAATTCATCCGCTACATTTATTACACCACCAGAATTAATGACATAATCAGGAGCATAAACGATTCCTTGTTCATGAATAATATCTCCATGCTTTGAAGACTTTAATTGGTTATTGGCTGAGCCTGCAATGACTTTCGCTTTTAATCTAGAGATTGTATCATCATTAATTGTAGCTCCTAATGCACATGGAGCGTAAATATCACAGTCAACATCATAGATATCGTCCGGATCAACAGCTGTTGCGTCGAAAGCTTCAACAGCTCGATTAATTGCTTCTTTATTTATATCTGTAACAATTAATTGAGCCCCTTCTTCATGTAAAAATTCGCAAAGTGCATAAGCTACATTACCAATTCCTTGGATTGCAATGGTTTTACCTTCTAAAGAATCATCACCATATGCCTCTTTTGCAGCAGCTTTCATTCCTTTGTAAACACCATACGCTGTTACCGGAGATGGATTACCAGATGAACCTGATTCTGGAGAAATACCTGTTACAAAATCTGTTTCCATATGAATTAAATCCATGTCATGAACAGTAGTTCCTACATCTTCCGCCGTAATATATCTTCCATTTAATCCTTGAATATATCTTCCAAATGCCCGAAACATTTCTGGATTCTTATCTTTTTTTGGATCACCAATAATTACTGTTTTTCCACCGCCCAAATTTAATCCAGCTGCAGCATTTTTATATGTCATACCTTTAGCTAAGCGTAATGCATCTTCAATCGCTTCTTCTTCCGATTTATATGTCCACATTCTTGTTCCACCAAGAGCTGGCCCTAAAGTTGTATCATGAATAGCGATAATAGCCTTTAAACCAGAATTTTTATCTTGACAAAATACTAATTGTTCATAATCATATTTTTCCATATAAGTAAATAGTTCCATGTTTATTCCTCCTAAAATGTATGAGCTGATACAAGAGCTAAAGAAAGTGAATATACTTTACTTTCAGCTGAATCTGCTCGTGATGTAAGTATAATCGGTGCTTTTGCACCACTGATAATAGCTGCCACTTTTGCATTAGCATAATAAACAAAAGACTTGTATAGTGCATTTCCCGCTTCTATAGATGGTGCTAATAGTATATCTGCATTACCAGCTACCTCTGATTTGATCCCTTTTTGCTGAGCTGCTTGATACGACACTGCATTATCAAAAGCTAATGGACCGTCAATCAGACATCCTTTTATTTGGCCTCTTTGTTGCATTTGGGTTAATACAGCAGCATCCATCGTCGACTGCATAGCCTCGTTTACCACCTCAACAGGAGTGATAGCAGCAACTTTCGGGACATTAATACCAACAGCGCTAGCAACTTGAACTGCGTTTTGAATAATCTCAACCTTTTGTTGTAAATCTGGCGCAATATTCATAGCTGCATCTGTTAGAAACACTACTTTTTGCTGATTAGGGATTTCAAAAAGCGCGACATGAGATAATACTTTTCCTGCACGAAGGCCATATGCTTTATTTAATACAGCTTTCAAGATATCTTTTGTAGTTATTTTCCCCTTCATAAGGATATCTGATGCCTTATCATTTATAGAGAGAACTGCTTGCTTAGCAGCCTCATGATTATTTTCTACATGACGAATAGTCATGTCGCTATTCCATTGACTAGGTATTAAACCTATATCAGTTGCTAATTCGGTTATTTTCGATTCATCCCCAAATAGCAAGAAAGTACATAAATCTTCTTCGAGTGCTTTTTTCACTGCCAGAAGCACTTCCTTATCAGCCGCATTTACCACCGATACGGTTCGCTTTCTTCCTTTTTTTACTTTAGCTTTTAATTCGTTTAACGATTCCATACATACCTCCTATCTCTGCCCCAAATATAATTAAGCAAAAACCGTGCCAACCTACAAACAATGAAAACGCTTCAATTTGTAGTGCAACCACCTTGCAAATTATTGCAACAATGCAAATTATTGCAGGTTATTTCTTTCAATTTTATACTTATCCATTTTATAGTATAAATTTCTTATCGAAATATGGAGATCTTTTGCTGTTTTCGTTTTATTGTAATGATTTTTTTCAAAAACGTGTTGTATATATTGTTTTTCATAATGTTCAACAGCTTTTTGTAACGGTAAATCAGTCGTAAGCTGTTCGCTATGATGGGAAATACTCTCCGTCTTTGTTGCTAATTCTGGAAGGTGCTTTAGCTTAATGATTTCTTCATTCATATCCATGTATATCATTGCTCGTCCAAGCACATTCTCGAGCTCTCGGATATTACCTGGCCAATGGTATCTCTTTAATTCAGCTAATACTTCATCTGAGACAAACCGAACATTTCTCCCATAATCTTGATTAATCTTCAAAATAATATGCTCCGTTAAGACCGGTAAATCAGACAATCTTTCCTCTAAGGAGGGAATGAAAATGGGTAATCGATTTAAGCGATAATAAAGATCCTCACGAAATGTTTTCGCCATGATCGCTTTCTCTAAATTTACATTTGTGGCGGTAATTATTCTAACGTTAATTGATATTGGTTGTGTGCCACCTACTCTTACAATTTCATTTTCTTGAAGTACTCGTAATAATTTTGCTTGCATATTTAAAGAAAGTTCGCCAATCTCATCTAGGAATATACTTCCATAATTCGCTTCCTCAAATAAGCCTTTTTTGCCACCATGCTTAGCTCCTGAAAAAGCCCCTTCTTCATATCCAAATAATTCACTTTCTAAAATGGATTCTGCAATGGCGGCACAATTGACTCTTATAAATTTATGGTGCTTGCGGTCACTCTCATTATGTATAGCATGGGCAAATAACTCTTTACCTGTTCCTGATTCACCACGAAGTAAAACAGTTGCTGGTGTTTTTGCCCCTACTTTAGCTTGCTCTAGGGCTAATTTCATTTCAGAAGAGGTTCCGATAATATCATCAAAGGTATATTTCGCTTCCAAATTCCGAATAATTTGTCTTGCTCGCTTTAACTCAGTTGTCAGTGCGTGTATTTCGGAAACATCATGAAGTACACCAACGCTACCTTTCATTTTTCCATCCACAATAATTGGAGCTACATTCACATATACCTCTTTCTTTTTAGGGCCAACTTTCATCGTAGCACCTCGGACAGCTCTTCGAGTCTGAAGTACTCTCATATGCATGCTTTCTCCCTCAGAAATATCTGTAGTAGCTGGTTTGCCTATAACATCTGATTCTTCTAATCCAGTGATTCTTGTATATGCTGGATTGATCATAATCCCAAAGCCATTTTCATCTACTACACTAATTGCCTCATCAGAAGAATGAATAATCGCCTCCAACATCGTTTTAATTTCTTTTAGGTCTGTGTTTTCTTCAGCCAAATTCATGACTTCCGTAATATCTTTAAATACTGCAAAAGCACCAACTAATAAGTCATCTGCATTAATAATCGGTATTCGCGTTGTAATAACTTGTTTTTTATTTTCCAGCGTTAATTTTTGATTAACCTCTCTACGTCGATTACGTAATACCTTCGGCAACCTTGTATTTGCAATTACACTCTCGATCGACTTACCTTCAAATTCTCGTTTCTCTTTCCCTACAATTTTTTCAGCGCCTTTGTTGACAAACGTAACGATTCCTTCATTATTAATAACAATCATGCCGTCTCTTATATTATTTAAAATGAGTGCTTGATTACGCATCTGAAGCTTCACTTTCTCCAACAATGTTTCCTTCTCATCAAATAATTCGGAAATAATATATGCGACACTTCCAGGAATAACTACCGTTTTTCGATTTCGTAGCTCAATTAATTTGTCTAATACCTGATCGTCACCAGTTGCTTCAATTATTATATCAATATCCTGATGAATCCAACTTGTCCACTCCACGCCTACTGGGATGTTATATTTTCTAGCTAACTTTAAGCCAGGCGCATCTTTGTTTGTATCAATTACTGCTACTATTTTCATTGTCTGTGTAGCATATAAGATATTTAGAAGGATACTCCCACCTTTACCAGCACCAACAATTAGTACCCGCTTCATTTCATCCCACCTTGCATTTTTTTGCATAGTACTATGATACGTCAGTCTGCACGATTTAGCAAACCGATTCTCTCCACTAATTCCTTTTTATATAATCTTCTGCTATACTTAAGAAAGAGCATACATAAGGGGAAATATAATGATTAGAATCATCGCCGCACTCACATTATTCATTCCTGGAGTCATATCTGCAATCGGAATAAAGCTTATGCGAGATGCATTATTTGATTCCTTTTATCCGATTTTCATTTATACAGGTGTGCAATTTTTTGTTGGATTTATTTTATTTCTTGCTGGAATTGCCTTTATCGGCGGATTTATTATACATCGAGACCGTAAAAGGCAACGCTTAAAGCAAGAGCAGAAAAAAATAATAGAGGATGAATAAGTAACATGAGATGGGATATTTTTCCCATCTTTTATTTTTTCATCCTAAATAAACAAATTCTTTCACCTTTCGCAATGTGCAAAAAAAACTGAATTTATGTTATGATTTTAATTAAAAATATCATCGGGAGGAATTAGCGTGAAAGTAGCAAAATTTGGGGGGAGTTCTGTAGCAAATGCAGAACAATTAAGGAAAGTAGGGAATATTATAAAAGCTGATCCTCAAAGAAGATTTATTGTAGTGTCAGCTCCAGGAAAAAGATTCAAATCAGATAGGAAGATAACTGACATGCTGATTGAATTAGGTGAAGTGCATTGTAATAATGGACAAACAGATGAATATGTCTACCCTATCATGCAACGCTTCAATGAAATTGTCGAGGAATTAAATATATCAGGAGAAATTCTTGAAAGTATTTCTCAGTCCATCCAATCTATTTTGCATAGTAAAAATTCAGACCCAGAAAAAATGGATGCATTGAAATCGATAGGTGAAGATAGTTCGGCAAAAATTTTAAGTGCTTACCTTAATCATATTGGTATTTCAGCTAAATATGTAAACCCCCAAGATGCAGGTATCTTAGTAAGTAATGAACCAGGAAATGCAAAAATATTACCTGAAAGTTATGAAAAAATTTACAATCTTAGAGACAGCGAAGAAGTTTTAGTAATACCAGGTTTCTTCGGGTATACGAAAAATGGAAAATTAATAACCTTCTCTCGTGGAGGTTCAGATATAACTGGATCCATTGTAGCTGCAGGAGTCAAAGCGGGTCTTTATGAAAATTTTACTGATGTTGATTCTGTATTTTCCGTCAATCCGGCGTTCGTGAAAGATCCTCAAAAGATCACTACATTAACTTATAAAGAAATGCGTGAGTTAAGCTATGCTGGCTTTTCTGTTTTCCATGATGAAGCATTAATTCCTGCATACAAAGATGAAATACCTGTATGTATAAAAAATACGAATAACCCAGAAGCACCTGGTACATATATTGTTTCTGAAAAGAAACCAAGCGAGAAGTGTGTTGTTGGAATTGCTAGTGATACAGGCTTCTGTAGTATTTATATTAGCAAGTATTTGATGAACAGAGAAATTGGCTTTGGTAGAAAGCTTTTTCATATTCTTGAGGATGAGGGTATCTCTTTTGAACATGCACCTTCAGGTATTGATGATATGTCTATCATTCTTCGTGAAAGTGGGCTGCCAATTGCAAAAGAAAAAAAAATATTACAAAGAATTCAAGCAGACTTACATCCAGATTTAATTTCCATTCATCGAAACTTAGCTATGATTATGATTGTTGGAGAGGGTCTTGTTAGAACCATTGGCCTTGCACAAAAAGCAACAACAGCTATTGCAAGTGCTAATGTAAATATCGAAATGATTAACCAGGGTTCATCTGAGGTATCGATGATGTTCGGTATCAAAGCTGAAGACTTAGATAAAGCTGTAAAGTCACTGTACCATGTCTTTTTTGAATAAAAACACTAACAAAAGAATGGGTCGAAAGCATTTTTAGCGATATAAAACCCGAACTTTATAGATAAAGTTCGGGTTTTTGGTTTGTGGATTTTGTGGTGACAGATAGTTCATTCATCCCTCGTCAACATGCTTCGCTTTCCGCGAGAATGACCCATAGCCTCCTCAGTTAGCAATTTCTTTCGGACTCGTACTGTCTCTCTGGATAGGAAAGCCTTCAGCAACAATACCTCGCACGTAAAAAACACTCTTCTGCCTAAAGGAGTCTACGGTTATTTTGGACTACCCTAAAGTATGCTTACAATTTATTATAATAAATCGTTCAACTGGCTTTATGCTCAAGTCGTAAGTGATCGGCAACCATCGCAATAAACTCAGAATTGGTAGGTTTTGCCTTTGTAATACTTATGGTATAACCAAATAGAGCGGAAATGGAATCAATATTCCCACGACTCCAAGCCACTTCGATAGCATGGCGAATAGCTCGTTCTACTCGGGATGCTGTTGTATTATATTTTTTTGCAATATCAGGGTATAGTACCTTGGTAATTGAACCTAATAATTCAATATCATTATACACCATCGTTATCGCTTCTCGTAAATACATGTAGCCTTTTATGTGAGCAGGGACACCAATTTCATGAATAATATTGGTAATACTTGCTTCTAAATCCTGTTTTTTCTTCTCTTTACGATTCACTTTTGACACACCAGTAGATATTGCATTATGACCTTGTACTTGCCTGATTTGCTCTGATAAATTATCTAGATCAAATGGCTTTAAAATGAAATAAGATGCTCCTAAGTCTACGGCTTTCTTCATTACCTCTTCCTGTCCAAACGCTGTAAGCATAATAACATGAGGTACTTTTCCAGATGAAGAACGTATCGTATTTAATACAGCAAGACCATCTACATGTGGCATAATAATATCTAACACTAATACATCCGGTTCTAATTCCTCTAGCATTGTTAGACAGTCTCTCCCATTATATGCCGTTCCGATCACCTCAATATCTCCCTGTTCTTCGAAATAATCCTCCATTAATTGAATTAATTCCCGATTGTCGTCGACCAAACATACTGAAATTTTTTCCACAAAAGCTCCTCCTTTTATGTAGTACAAAACTTTTCACTATTTTACATATTCTACACAATTGCTAAATATCCTTTTTTTATTTAAAAAACTTTGGTTTTTTTAATATTTTCTTTAATTTACTCATGTTTTCTCCTTTTTACGATATGATTCGATATTTATAGACACTCATGTCGAAAAATATTTACCTAATTATACCACATTTAATAAAGATTGGACAAAAGTTTTCGGATTATTAGAAATAATATTGCTATATGTTAAGACAAAAAAGAAAAAGACTTGTAATGGAATACTCCATACAAGTCAAGCCTTTAACTAGCTTTATTTGTTTGTTTTTCTTTTTTATAAATATCAATACCCGCATCTTGTAACATCCACTCAAGATGAACACCATAACCAGATGTAGGGTCATTTACGAAAACATGGGTAACAGCACCGATAATTTTTCCGTTTTGAATGATTGGACTTCCGCTCATCCCTTGTACTATTCCCCCAGTTTCATTAAGCAATTCTTCATCTGTAATTTGTATAACCATTCCTTTGGTTGCAGGAAATTTTTGCGGCACGCTACTTACAATTTCAATGTCATACTCTTGAACCTGTTCACCCTCAACAACAGTCAAGATTTTTGCAGGGCCTTCTTTTACTTCATGAGATAAAGCAACAGGCATAGGCTCATCCCACTTTCCATTAGACATTTCATCGTTTAATTTGCCAAATATTCCAAAAGGGCTATTCTTTGTAATCGACCCTATTTTATGATCTTCCGCAGAAAATTTTGCTTGTTTTTCTCCCGGAATTCCGTTATTTCCTTTTTCAATCGACGTTACTGATGAACGAACGATAGAACCATTATAGATCTCAATCGGTTTTTTTGTATCCATATCTGAAATCACATGTCCTAATGCACCGTATTTTTTTGATTTAGGTTCATAAAACGTCATTGTTCCAATACCTGCTGCCGAATCTCGAATATAGAGCCCGATTTTATAGTCGTTTTCCATACTATCTAGCGTAGGCTTTAGCTTTGTTGTTATCGTTTCTTTTCCTCTTTTTAACTTGATATCAAGTGAATTGCTTTCTTCACCTGCTTTTTCTACATATGGTTTAACATCCTTCATCTTTTTTATCTCATTTCCATTTATCTCTAAGATAACGTCCCCTACTTTTATATTTGCATTTTCTCCTGGGGAAGTTTCTCCTTGCTTACCATTAACTAAATGGTGTCCAACAACTAAAACACCCTTTGTGTGTAGCTGTACACCTATGGATTGTCCACCAGGAATAACCTTTAAATCGTCTAAAACATTTACATCAACATTCTTTATTGGTAAACCTGCAAATTCATAAAATGCTTGACTTTTCTCGTAATCATTGGCATAAACTTTATTTGAATTTGTAGTTTGTATTGTTTTTGTTGAGCCTTTTAGGTCGACATTTTCTCCTAGCGTCGGCAACGTAATTGGAGCATTATTATTTAGCGTGATAATCTCGCTAGGGATCGATAAATACTTCTGAATCGGGGCAAAAAAAGGAAATGCAAACACAATAATAAGGAGCACAAAACCTATCCAAAATCGAAATTTTCTTGTCTGTTTCCCGTTCAAATTATTTCACTCTCCTCGTTCCAACCCAAAACCACTTGTGTTTTTCTGTACTCCTAATTTGACCTACTAGCATTTGTTTTAAACTGGTGAAACATAAGTGTGCTACCTAACATTACCTTTGTTTAAGAAGCTTTCGTATGTATATGTAGACTTCTTGCGGAGGGTAACAAAAATACATGTATGATATTACTAACGATGGAATAAAGTAAATACCAATGCATATAAAAAAGCCAGATATTCTATTTTCTGGCTTTATCCTTCATATTATGCTTCTTTTTTGATTTATAATTCACAGCCATTTCCAACATTTCACGTGCATGCTCTACGGCTGTATCTGTAAGTTTGGTTCCCGTAATCATTCTTGCTAATTCATTTATTTGATAATCGATTGATAATTCACTAACCATCGTATGCGTTCGATCGTTCTGTGTCTGCTTTTCAATTAATTTATGCGTATCAGCCATTGCAGCTACTTGTGGGAGATGTGTGATACAAAGCACCTGTGATTCCTTAGAAATATGATGAATTTTCTCTGCTATAGCTTGTGCTACTCTGCCACTCACACCTGTATCTACCTCATCAAATATAACACTCGTAACACCTTGATTTCTAGCGAATATCTTTTTAAGTGCTAACATAATTCGTGACAGTTCGCCACCAGAAGCAACTTTACTTAGTTCTTTTAATGGCTCGCCCGGATTCGTAGAAATCATGAATTTAACCTGATCATATCCTTTTTGATGGAGATTTATTGCATGATATTCATCACTACGGATATATTGATCCATGTTTTCATGTTCGAATGATACAGAAAATGCAGCTTTATCTAAATATAGTCCTTTTAATTCATCATGAATTTCTTTCGTTAAAGCATTCGCTGCCTTTAAACGAAGCGCGTGTAATTCTTCCGCTTCTAAATAAGCATCCTTTGCTTTTTCATTTATTTGTTTTTCTAATTTTGATAAATGGGAATCCTTATTTTTTATTTCTTCCATTTCCTCTTCAATTTTAGCCATGTACTCTAATATTTCATCAACGCTTGAGCCATACTTTTTCTTTAAGCGGTTAATTTCGCTAAGTCGAGCTTCTATTTCATTTAACCGCTCTGGATCATACTGCATAGACTCTAGATAATTTCCTAAATCATGGGTTAGCTCTTCTAAGCCAAAGAAATAATTCCCAATTTCCTCTGCTTTTCCAGCAATAAATGTGTCGTACCTACCATTATCCTGTAAAGCTGTTTGTGCAGTTGTAACCCATTCAAGCCCTTTTTGATCACCATATAGAGCGTTATAGGCTATTTGTAACGCAGCGTAAATGCGTTCATAATTGGCTAAAGAGCTTCTTTCCTCTTCTAACCTTTGATCCTCGTTAGGCTCCAAATCCGCAGATGCCAGTTCCGTCATTTGAAATTCAAGCAAGTCAAGCCGCTGTGCTGTTTCTTGCTCGTTTTCGCTTAGTTTGCGATAACGAGTTTTTAAATTACTTAATTCCTCATATAAGCGAATATACTCTTCTTTAGCTCGTCCTATTTGTGCAGCATTATACTGATCCAATAAATCAATATGATTATCTGGGTCCATTAGTGATTGTGTTTCATGCTGGCTATGAATATCAATTAGCGCTTTTCCAAATTCACGTAGTATTGCCAATGTAACTAGCTTGCTATTTACGCGACAAATACTCTTCCCATTCGCAGTTATCGTACGCCGAAGAACAATTTGCTCATCTTGAATTTCAATACCATACTGTCTTCCGATTTCATAAATAGCATGCGACTTATCATCTATTGTAAACAAACCTTCAATATCAGCTTTTTTCGTTCCATACCTGACAAACTCAACGGAACCTCTTCCACCCGCAAGTAATTGCACTGCATCTATAATAATGGATTTCCCAGCACCTGTCTCTCCGGTTAATACAGTGAGACCATCATGGAAGGTAATTGAAATTTTATTAATTATAGCAAAATCCTGTATAGATAACTCTGTTAGCACGCCATCACTCACCTCATCCCAACTCTACAGCATCTCTATAAAACGTTCTTTAATAATTTCCGAGTCTGCTTCTGTTCTGCAAATGATTAAACATGTATCGTCTCCACAAATTGTCCCCATGATCTCTTCCCAATCCAAATTATCAATTAACACACCAACAGCATGGGCATTTCCAGGCAACGTTTTTAACACAATAAAATGGCTAGCATGTTCAATTTTCACAAATGCATCCATAATTAATCGCTTTAACTTATCTAACGGATTAAATCTTTGATCAGCAGGTAAGCTATACTTGTATTTCCCGTTCGTTGCTGGAACCTTTACTAAGTGCAATTCTTTTATGTCACGTGAAACAGTCGCCTGTGTAATATTATAACCTAAGCGTTTTAAGTGATCGACAAGTTCATCCTGTGTCTCTATTTCATTTTCTGTAATTAATGCACGAATCTTTATATGACGTTGTACCTTACTCATAGGGCGCCCCCATTTCCCATTTCAAGCTCATTTACTTTCTCTCTGCTTTTTGTAGTTCAGCATGTGCCTTTTTAACTACATCTTCTATTTCGACATCCGTAACTGTAATTCCTTTTTTTTCTTTTTGCCAGCCAAAGTGTGCCAGAAATTCTATGTTGCCATCACCGCCAGTAATCGGTGAGTGAGTTATATCAAATAGATCATATGATTCACTCATAGCAAAATCAACAATGGTTGACAATACAGACTGATGTACATTTTCATCTCGAACAATACCTTTTTTTCCTACTTGTTCTTTCCCAGCTTCAAATTGAGGTTTAATTAAAGCAACAATATCACTGTTGTCAGTAAGTAATCGTTTTAAGACTGGTAAAATAAGCTTTAAAGATATGAATGAAACATCAATTGTAGCAAAATTTGGTTTACCCTGTGTTAACATTTCAGGGGTGACATATCGAAAGTTTGTACGTTCCATAACTACTACACGATCATCATTTCGTAACTTCCAATCGAGCTGATTATAACCAACATCAATGGCATAACATAGTTGTGCCCCATTTTGCAAAGCACAATCAGTAAATCCTCCGGTTGATGAACCAACATCCACCATAATTTTATTTTCAGTAGAGATATCAAATGTTTGCAATGCTTTTTCTAGCTTCAGTCCTCCCCTACCAACGTACGGTAGTAATTTACCCTTAACGGTTAACGGAGTTTCTTCATCAATCTTCATTCCTGGCTTGTCCAATCGTTCATGTTCATTAAATACAAGGCCAGCCATGATCATACGTTTTGCTCGTTCTCTCGATTCCACTAAGTTTTTTTCTACTAATAATACATCTAATCGTTTTTTTTTACTCATTAGTCGTTTCCTTTATTACTAATTTTTGGGTAGTATTCTTATTTTTAATTTATTTTCTATAACAGATATTACTTTTCCAGCGAAGAAAATAATCGAGGTTGAGGCATTTATCGCAAAAAATTTGCCTAGCGCCTTACCTCCAACAGTAATAGCAGCAACTACACTTGTCAGTAGAACAGAAATCGTTATTTGAACGGTCGATCCTTCTCCATGTCCTAATAAATTTGCCATTTGTAATACAACAATGGCTGAAGCTGTTCCACTCACTATACCTGAAATATCTCCTATCACATCATTACAAAAGCTAGCAAACCTATCAGCATTTCGGATAATGATAACCGCTTCTTTAGCGCCTGTTACTTTTTCTGCGGCCATTGCATGAAACGGTGCCTCATCAGCAGCTGTAGAAGCAATACCTAACATATCAAATACAACGCCGACAAATACTATCATAAATACAAGAAGTAAACCAATTATCCAAATAACTCCACTCAATATAGATGACGAGATAATTGAAAAAATAGCCGCTAACACAAAAGTGATAACGGCAATAGTTAGACTAAATTTAATCGATCGTTTTACGTGTGATTTCATTTCATACCTCTATTATATAAGATATTCATTCTTTTTATGTAAGAGAAGGAATGGTCATGTAAAAGGTAAAAACTGTGGCTTAGGTCCAGTAGGTTTTCCCAGTTGACTACCCCGTGTTGCCACGAAAGGCGGTTCCCCTTTAAAATCAACTTAGCTTCGTCGCCAAAAGCTAGACTGGATTACCACTTAGTCCACACTATAATCCCTTTTATATGTCATACGAACAGTCTAGGAGATTTCCTCAACAGTTCTTAACCGCTCCCTAGCCTCTTTTGCAGTGCTGATTTCATAGAGATGAAAATAAGCAAACTAGTGGCCATCTAATTTGTTATTTTAAGACTCTAATCCCCTCAGGCACCACTCAAGGCAGGCTACGCTGCATATTAGGTGTCCCTTACCATATCTGCAGGTTCATACCCCATTCCATAATGATAACTAGGCTTAGCTATCACTACAGAGATGGGCCTCCGCGGTAATCGGGTCAACGCCCACATGCCTTTGTGGATCGCCCGAAAACCTTAACTCCCAGCATAGACCCAAGGCTGGGCGCCTCAAGCCTACACAAGGAACTTCATCGATGTGCCCTTTGGCGGATTTTTAGGCCCGCCTTCAGGTACGGAGAACTGACTAGAATACTGCACCATTCCTTTGTTAGTTTAATTATAGCATATTTAAAAGGAAAGTTCTATTTCTGATTTTAATGGTCTCGTTGACTAAAATACTCCGTTAAATCCATTAACACCGATTCTTGTGCATTAGCTTTTTGTAATGCCGCTTTAGCCTTATCTACATACCACGTTTTCTTTTCGATAGCACCTTCAAGCCCTAGCAATTTTGGATAGGTACTTTTCTGATTTGATTCATCACTACCGACAGGTTTACCAAGCTTTGTTTCATCTCCCATTATATCTAGAATATCATCCTGAACTTGAAAAATTAATCCCAAATAATAAGAGAATTCTTTTAGATGCATGAGTTCTGTCCTTGATGCTCCTCCAAGAAATGCCCCAGCATAGACCGCAAACCGTAATAGTTCACCTGTTTTATGTGCATGAATTTGTTCAAGCTCCTCTAGGGTTACCGGTTGATTCTCTGCTTGCATATCTAAAATTTGCCCAGCTACCATACCTTTAGGCCCACTTGCTTCTGTTAATACCTGGAGTATTTCTACCTTTTGATCAGCAGTCAATTGAGAATCATTAGCTATTAGTTCGAAGCTGTATGTAAGCAATGCATCACCAGCTAAAATTGCTGTTGCCTCATCAAAAGCTTTATGATTTGTCAACATTCCTCGTCGATAGTCATCATCATCCATCGCGGGTAGATCGTCATGAATGAGTGAATAAGTGTGGATCATCTCTAAAGCTGCCGCAGTTGTCAGTGTAATAGCCGTTTTCTTTCCATAAACCTCATAGCTTGCTAATAATAAAATTGGTCTTAATCGTTTTCCGCCAGCTTTAACAGAATAAATCATTGATTGTTTTAACGTTTCAGGAATTTGGATGGTATCCAATTTTTCCAGAAGGGTTTTATCAATCAATTGTCTGTATTCCTGTAAATAATCTTTCATATTACGCAACACTGTCATTCTTCCTCCTGGATATGAAAAGGTTCAAGTTCCCCTTGCTCATTCATAATCTTTGTCATCTTTTCTTCTACGTGGATTAGCTTAACATTACATAGTTTAGATAGCTTCATTCCATCTTGATAGTAATCAATCGCTTTTTCTAAAGGTACGTCCCCTGTTTCCAGCTTTTCTACTATTTTCTCCAGCTGTGCCATTGCTTCCTCAAAGGAAAGTTCATTGTCCGACATTTTTATTATTCCTCCTCTACCCTTACAACATCACAAGTAATATCTCCATCCATCATCTTTACAGTAACTCGATCAGCTTTCTTTACCTGACTTACTGATTTAATAATAGTTCCATCTTCAGAATAAGAAATGGAAAAACCTCTTTTCATAATTTCTAAAGGATTTAGTAAACTTAACTTATCCAGATTATTTGCTAATCTTTCTGATTTTTGTGTGATAGTCTGTTGCATTATGTTTTGCTGTTGCTTCATTAGTTGTTTTAATTGCTGTTTAGATCTCTCCAACTGCTTGACTGGCTGTTGATAAATAAAACGTATATACAAATGCTGGTAGTTCTGATGACCCTCTCCTAAATGATTAGTCATTGATTTATTCAATTGATCCGTTCTTGTATCCAATTCCTGTTCTTTTTGTTTGAGCAATTGCACTGGATATCGAAAAGCATATGACTGTCGAAGTCTACTTAGATGTTGCTTATGTTGCTTTAACTGCTGATTTAAGTCTTTGATGAGCATTCGCTTTAATGTGGAAACCTTATCCTTTAATTCTTGTCTTGACGGAACCGCTAACTCTGCAGCACCTGTAGGAGTGGGAGCTCGCAGATCTGCAACAAAGTCACTAATCGTTACATCTGTTTCATGACCGACTGCCGAAATAATTGGAATTGTAGAGTTAAAAATCGCTTTAGCCACTATCTCCTCGTTAAAACTCCATAGTTCTTCAATGGATCCCCCACCTCTACCAATGATTAGTACATCGAATAGAGATTTTGTGTTAGCTACCTCTATAGCTTGACTAATGGACACTGGAGATTCCGTACCTTGGACAAGAACTGGTAAAACAGTAACTTCAGCGATTGGAAATCGCCGTTTAATGGTAGTAATAATATCTCGAACCGCTGCTCCTGTAGGCGAAGTAATAACACCAATATGAGTAGGTATCTCAGGTATTGGTTTCTTGTGGTGTTCATTAAAATATCCTTGTTTCTGTAGCTTTTCCTTTAGCTGCTCAAACGCTACGTATAAAGCTCCGATCCCATCAGGTTCCATTTGCTGAATATATAACTGATACTGTCCGTAGGCTTCAAACACACTAATTTCGCCTTTAATTAAAACGTTCATTCCATTTTCTGGAGTGAATTTCAACCTTCGATTATTCCCAGCAAACATAACAGCTTGTATTCTCGATTGATCATCCTTGATGGTTAAATACATATGTCCTCTTGAATGATGCTTAAAATTAGAAATTTCCCCGCGCAGCCAAACATCACTTAAATGCGGATCAGTGTCTATTTTTCGCTTTATATACTTTGTAAGCGCAGTAACTGTTAAATACTTATCATTCACAATTTCTCTAATCCTTCAGCTGCTTTTATTGTATTTTTTAAAAGCATTGTAATTGTCATTGGACCTACACCTCTGGGAACAGGAGTGATGAATGCCGCTTTTTCTTTTGCGCTTTCGAAATCTACATCTCCAGTTAATGAGCCATCCTCCAACCGATTTATACCGACATCGATGACCGTCGCACCTTCCTTTATATCGTTTGCATGAATAGCATTTGGCCTTCCAACAGCAACAATCAAGATATCCGCTTGTTTTGTAAACTGCTGTAAATCCTTCGTTCGAGAATGACAATATGTAACAGTAGCATTTTCATTTAATAATAACTGACCGACAGGCTTACCAACAATATTACTTCTTCCAATAATAACAGCATGTTTTCCTTCCATTGGAATATGTTTTGATTGGAGCATTGTCACTATTCCAAATGGGGTGCAAGGTAAAAATGTATTCATACCAGCCATCATTCTTCCAATACTTATAGGATGAAATCCATCTACGTCTTTATTAGGGTGTATTGTCTCAATAATTTGTTGTTCACGGATATGAGTGGGAAGTGGTAGCTGAACAAGGATACCATGTACCGCCGAATCTTGATTGAGCCTTTCAATCAGTGCTAGTAATTCTTCCTCAGTAATAGAAGTTGGCAACTCAATTAAATCCGAGGATATCCCTGTTTCCCTACAAGCTTTTTCTTTTCCGTTAACATATGATTTAGAAGCTGGATTATCACCAACTAATACAACGGTTAAATGTGGATATATTCCTTGCTTTTTTAGCTCTTCTACCTCTACTTTCATTTCATTTCGGAGTTCATCGGCTAACGCTTTTCCATTGATTATTTCTGCAGTCATTCACGACATCCCCTTCGTTTATTGAACAAATTTTGATAGAACACCATTTATAAATTTTCCTGAGTTATCATCTCCATATGTATTTCCTAGCTCAATTGCTTCGTTAATGGAAACATTATCAGGTATGTCCTCTACATAGCTGATTTCAAAGATAGCAATACGTAATATTGTTTTTTCAACAGACGCTATTCGATCTATCGACCAATTTTCTAGCTTCTCTGAAAGCATTTTATCAATTTCTTCCTTATTTCTTGCCACACCTTCTACGAGCATGGTTAAAAAGGCATCTTTCGTCTCATTTTCAAGAAAGTGCTCCATAGCCTCGGCTGGTTTATTGTCATTTACATCTAACTGAAACAATATTTGAAATGCCTTTTCTCTTGCTGTATGTCTGTTCATTGCTTATAGCTCCTTTTAACATATCTCTTACAAATCATAACATGATTATATCACCAATGCTAGAATCAACATTAAGACTGAATACCATGCTAATTATCAAAAAAAAGAGGTCAAAAAAGGATCTAATATTCCTTTTGACCTCTCTTCTTATTCATCTACAACGTCTGTTCCTTCCATTTGTATCCCTACAACATGAACGTTAATTTCATCAATTTCTAAAGCTGTCATATTTTTCAGCGTCTGTCTAATATTCGTTTGTAGCATTTGTGCAACCTGGGGGATAGATACACCAAAGTTTAAAATAACAAATAAGTCGATTAAAATTCCATTATCTGTTAATTCCACCTTTACCCCTTTACTATGCGCTTTCTTACCAAATCTTTCAGCCACTCCAGAGGCAAAATTACCACGCATCGCGTATAAACCATCTACTTCAGTAGCCGCTATACCTGCAATAACTTCAATAACTTCGGGAGCAATTTCTACTTTTCCTAAACGATCATCACTCACATTTAGTAATGGTTGTTCACTCATTTGCTCACTCCTTTTAGTCTATGTTTATTCCGTTTTGTCTTGTACTATTGGATTTTCTTCTAAGAACTTTGTATTAAAGTCCCCGTTGATGAATACTTCATGATCCATAATTAAACGATGAAATGGAATAGTCGTATAAACACCTTCCACAACAAATTCATCTAGCGCCCGTTTCATTCGTTTAACTGCTTCCTCTCTTGTTTTTCCATAGGTAATTAATTTCGCAACCATAGAATCATAATACGGAGGAATTCGATAATCAGAGTATACAGCAGAGTCTACTCTCACTCCTAATCCACCTGGAGGTAAATACATTTCAATAGTTCCTGCTGACGGCATAAAGTTTTTAAATGGATTTTCTGCATTAATTCGACATTCAATTGCCCAGCCTTCTAGTGTTACATTGGATTGCTTTATGGATAGCTCTTCATTATTAGCGACTTTAATCTGCTCTTTTATTAAATCAACTCCAGTGACCATTTCGGTAACCGGATGCTCTACTTGAATACGTGTATTCATTTCCATAAAATAAAAGGCATTACTTGTCCGATCAAAAATGTATTCAATAGTTCCCGCACCTTCATAACCTACAGCACGTGCAGCTTTCACAGAAGCTTCTCCCATCTTCTTCCTTATTTCAGGTGTTAACGCAGGAGAAGGTGATTCTTCAACTAACTTTTGCAATCTTCGTTGGATTGTACAATCTCTCTCTCCTAAATGAATAACATTTCCGTGTCTATCTGCTAGTACTTGTATTTCCACATGGCGAAAGTCTGCAATATATTTCTCAATGTATACACCAGCATTACCGAAAGAAGTTTCTGCCTCTTTCTGTGTAACCTCAATACCTTTTAGTAATTCCTCTTCCGATCTTGCTACTCGAATACCTTTACCACCACCACCAGCAGTGGCTTTAATAATGACGGGATAGCCAATTTCATTGGCAACCACTTTTGCTTCTTCTTCATTTTCAATGATACCATTAGAACCAGGTACAATTGGAACGTTTGCTTCGTCCATTGTTTTTCTAGCTACGTCCTTAATACCCATCTTTTGTATTGCTTCGGGAGTTGGTCCTACAAACGTAATATTGCATGCTCGGCAGATCTCAGCAAAGTCTGCATTTTCAGCTAAGAAACCATATCCAGGGTGGATAGCATCCACTTCTGTTAATATCGCAACACTCATTATATTGGTGAAATTAAGATAGCTGTCTTTACTTTGCTTCGGTCCGATGCAATATGCTTCATCTGCTAATTGAACATGTAGTGCTTCACTATCTGCTTCGGAATAAACCGCTACCGTTTCAATATCTAATTCTTTGCAGGCTCGAATAATCCGGACCGCTATTTCTCCTCTGTTAGCAATTAACAGTTTTTTAATCACTCTTTACATCCCCTTACTTAGTGTTTACACGGAATAATGGCTGACCATACTCAACTAGCTCACCATTTTCAACCAATATTTCAACGATTTCTCCTGAAACTTCTGCTTCGATTTCATTAAATAATTTCATGGCTTCAACAATACAAACAACCGTTGACTCATCTACTTTACTTCCTTTTGATACAAACGCATCTTTTTCAGGAGATGGGGCAGTGTAAAAAGTACCCACCATCGGAGATACAATTTCATGATCATAAGCTACAGCTTGACTTTGTTCTGATGTAACTTCGTTTTCAACTGGTTCATTCTTAATATTTGCCTTTACATCTGATTGTTGTACGTTCTCTACCTTAGTAGTCGGCTGTATTTGATTATCCTGAACGGATACAGGATTTTTTTGACTAGATTTTTTCAAAGAAACCGTCGTACCGTTCGTTTCATACGTAAATTCTTCTATTGATGATTGATCAATTAACTTTATAATTTCTTGTATTTCTTGTACGTTTAACATTACTGCTGGCACCCTTTCGTCTTCAAGCTTATTATTAGGTACTAATAACTCCTCTTAATATTTTACGACAAGTCCAATATAAACTTCAAGGTTTAACCTTAAAAGACAGATGTAAAAATGACCTTCCGATATCTTCTCTATTATAGCAATACTCAATAATTAAAGCGAATACAAGGGTGCTTCGTCCATGACAAAAGCAAAGAATCCGAGCAATGGTTTATTGCCCGGATCTCTTCGCTTACTTACTCTTGATCTTCTTTACTTTCCTTATTCTCATCTGCATTTTCTTCAGTTGCTTGGCTATTCTCAGACGGAACAAATGATACATCTACGTCTTCATAGCCTATTTCATCTCGAACCATTTGCATAATAGAAACTGCTTGTGATTTAGGCAACTTTTCCTCAACCTTCAATTGAACGACAACTTTCTCATCGTCTTCCATCGTTCTTACTAAGACATCCTCATAGTTAGCGGAAGCTAAAATACTATCCTCTAAAATTTTTTCTTTTGAAGACAAATTTTCTAATACATCAATTTCTTCAAGAGCCTGTTCCTTTTCTGTAGGCGTAGATGAGCTGGAAGCTACAATATCTGTTAACCGCTCTTTCTGTGCACTTCGATTATCTTCTAATTCCATTCGTAGTGAAGTGAAAAGTTGATCTTCTCCCAAATTCGATATTTCATCTACTTTGGCATCCCCTTCCGTTTCATTAGAATCTGTTGGAACAGCTTCCTCATCATTGTCTTGTCCATTATTGACATATGCTATATCCTCGCTGTCTGGTGATGTCATATAATACACACTTAATACAATCATCAGACTTAACATCGTAAGTAACCAAACTGTTTGTTTTTTTAACATAAAATAATTCCTCCTTTAATTCTTTGGCATTACGGATACTCTGTGTGTCGGTACATCAAGTACTCTAGAAACTGCCTCTACAATCCATTTTTTAACGCTTGCATGGTCAGCACCCTTAGCTACAACAAAAACACCACGTACTTCTGGTTTTTTTGTTTGTATTAGTAACGGAACTTCTTTTTCACCTTGCCTTACCAGTACAGTTTGTGCCTCTTCGGTCGAGTCTTCTACTTCTCTTGTACCGCCATTTTTATCAGATTCCTTTGTTGTTTGTTGCCCTTTCACGAGGTTTTTCTCATAGACTTTAATATTCGTAGATTCTAAATTAACCATGACCTCTGCTTCCGATACGCCTTTTATTTTGTTTAACAGCTCCTGTAGGTCCTTTGTATAAATCGTTTCCAGTTCTTCCATGTCAGAGGTAGTAGCTGATTTGTTTGAAGCAGTTTCTTTGGCAGGTTGTTCCATTGGTTGTTCTATTTGCTGTTCCAATTGCTGTTCCTCAGCCGTTTCTGGTGAAGAAGAAAATATATTTCCAACGATGAGCAACAAGATACCTGCTAAAGCTAAAATAATAATGTATCCCAATTTTTTTGGTGGGTGCTTTTTTGTGCCGTCTGATTTTTGGAATAATTTTTCTATTTTTTCTTTCAAGGTGCCCCTCCCTCCCATTGCAACGTTACTTTTTTGTTATCGAGCTCCCATACCTCTCTTAACAATGCTTGTATTTGTTCCAACTGCTCATCTTCGTTTGTGTTATCAGGGTTGTCCGTATCAATTACAACATCATCAACTATACTCACTGCTCCCTCCCCATCTTTTGATTCTCTTAGATAAACAATGACTTCATCCAAGTTTTTGAAGGTCATCTCCTGTTGGTTACCAAATTGGAACTTAATATCCGTTATCTCTACTTGATATTCTTCCTGAAGTGGTTGTTCAGCATATTCTTTTAATTGGACAGCCATTTGTTCTAAAATATATGCATCTTGTGCGTCTTCTATTTCATTTTTTTGTGATTCAATTAAATTTTCCATTGATTTTCCTTCCGTAGTTTCCTGTTCAAACTGTGCTACAGAGGCTTCTAACGCCTGATTAATATCAATCTGAAATATATAAAAAATTGGTTTTAATAAAATTAAAATTAAGATTAAACCAACTACTAATTTAATATATTTTTTCATGGAATTAGAGGGAACTAGTAAATCAATAATAGCCGCTAAGAGTAAAAACAAAATTATTTGTGTTACCCATTGGATTAATACCTGCATGTTCGTCCCCCTATCGTAAAAGCAATGTCAAATTACTTGCTACCACAATAATTACAATTGCTAGAAAAAACATAAATGATACAGCTAGCAAACACGCTAAGATAAATACAATGTATTTACTTATTGTGTTTAAGGTAGTGATGACTGGTCCATCTCCAATTGGTTGTAATACTGCTGCAGCTATCTTATATATAATCGCAATTGCAAAAATTTTTAAGGCAGGGAATAGTGCAATAAATAATATAATTAAAACACCTACGATGCCAATCGCATTTTTTAATAGTAAGGACGCACTTAATATCGTATCTGCAGCATCTGTGAAGGTACGTCCTACTACAGGTATAAAATTTCCTGTAATAAACTTCGCTGTTTTCATAGCGACACCATCTTGTATAGCACTGGCCGCTCCTTGTACAGACATGACACTTAAAAAGATGGTTAAAAAGATACCAAGTGCACCTAAACTTACCGTTTTGAATAAGTTTGCCAAATGGGTAACCTTATAATTTTCATTCAGACTGCTTACAATAATTAATAGTGCTGATAGAAATAATAAAGGCAATATAAATGTTGAAATTAATAATCCGCATGCGTGAATTAAAAAGATAATAATTGGATGAAAAAATGATACGGCAACCACATTTCCAAAAGTTGCCATCAAACCTAAAACTAGTGGTAAAAGTGCAATCATAAAGCTACTCATTGTATCAATAGCATCTTTTGCATAAGATACTGCGGAATAAAAGCTATTTAACGCTAAAAAAATTAACACGATATAGACGACAAAATACGCTATTTTACTCACCGTACTCTTTTCAAATGCATTATGCATGGTTTGCAACATGATAGAAAAGAGTGTAAGCATGAATAGAGAACCGAGTAATTTACCATTAAGTAGCAATTCATGAAAGAGAAATTCTACGAGTCCTATTAATGTATTTTTTAGCGAAAACGAACCCTGGTCTTTAATAAATTCGTAAACACTAGTTTTCTCTAATTCAGGAAGATAACCACCGTAATCTTGTACTAGTTCCCCCCAATATTTCTGTACGCCTTCCAATGAGATGTCATCTAACATTCCGTCTTGAACATCATGAATATTCGGATTCGCTGAAATAGTAGCTTGTCCCAGAAAGAAAAAGAAAAAAGCAAATAGAAGGATACGGAATTTTTTATGATGTTTCATCCACCATGAATACTCCTTTCTGGGTTATGTTAGGTTGCTGGTAAAAAGCGTAATATAGCCTCAATTACAGCTGTAATTATTGGAACAGCAAGCAATAGAATAAATATTTTACCTGCAAGTTCAATTTTGGAAGCGACAGATTCGAGTCCGGCATCTTTGGTGATACTTGCACCAAGCTCAGCAATATAAGCTATCCCGATAATTTTCAAAATTGTTTCTAAATACATTCCATCCACTTGAGCTTTCGTACCTAGTGTTTGAATTAATTGAAAGATAGAACCGATTTGTTGAATAATGGATAAAAAAATGATGACACCAGTGATGACAATTACAAAGAATGCAAATGTTCGATTAATATCCTTTAAAATAATATAGAGAATACTAGCTACTATGCCCAATGTTACAATTTGTAAAATATCCATATGATGTTACCCTTGGTAAAGAAATACGGATTTGATCTGCTGAAAAAGATCAGACAAACCGTTTATTACTAAAACTAGTACGATAATGAAACCAATTAGCGTTGCAAATTGAGCAATTTCCTCTTTTCCCATTTGTTTCAATATCGTATGGATTAGGGCTACAATTATCCCTATTCCCGCTATTTGAAATAAGATAGAAGCATCTGTAAACATCGGGTTAACTCCTTTCAACTATAGAAGCAGTAATACAACAAATATGCCACATAATACACCTAGGCTTTTAGTCATTTTTCCGTATTTTTGATAGTAATCCCTTGCATTTTCTAGCTCGCGATCTAAATGATTAGCTGCTAGCTGAATATGCTTTTGCTGTTGAAGAAAATCATGCTGACCTAATGTTTGGCCAAATTGTAATAATATTTCTTTTTCGTTATTTCCTAGACTGGAAATGTCCATTAAATCGTCTAAGGATTTCTGCCAAACAACATAAAAATCCTTACTATCTTTATTCATATTTTTATACAATTGGTCAAAAAACGAATGAATTGGAAAAGGTGTTTGTTTTTTTATGGATTCAAACGCATCTTGTAAAGGTAATTGACTGTACATCATTTCTGCCTCTAATATTTGTAGTGCATTTTTAACTTGTCTTATATGCTTTGGCCGATTTGCTAGTCGATTACTCCATTCAAATCCAATCCAAGTAGTTGTTCCTATAAATAGAAGTGCCCCTATCCATTGCATAATTACCCTCCCATTTTCTTTCTTAATATGCTATTTCCATAAGCATCATATATATGCTGAAAACTTCCTGGAGAGGAGGTACGGTCCAGCAAGATAATTCTTTGAAATATTTCTTGCTGTAAAAGCGCTTGAATAGAAGGACGACGGTTTAATTCGTCAAGTGTTTGTCCATGAATACTACATATCACTACTACCCCTGCATTAATTGCTTCTAGTAAAGCATCCACATCCCTCTTACCGCCAATTTCATCAACAACTAGTATTTGTGGTGACATCGAACGTATCATCATCATCATACCCTCTGCTTTTGGGCATGCGTCCATCACATCAGTTCGTGGTCCTATATTATGTTGCGGCACTCCTTTAATCGAAGCGGCTATTTCTGAACGCTCATCTACAACACCTACTTTTTGTGGAGGAATATGCGTCCAGCCTGACGAGATAATGCGTGTAATATCACGAATAAGTGTTGTCTTTCCAGTTTGTGGAGCTCCAACAATAAGTGTATTTAAGTAACCTTGTTGATAGAGGTATGGGACTACCTCTGAAGCTGCACCTATCTTTTCTTTGGCAATTCTGATATTTAAAAAGGTGATATACTGAATTGCTTTAACCGAGCCATTTATTGTATTAACTCTGCCTGCTAATCCAACCCGATGTCCACCTTCTATCGTCATATAACCTTCTCTTAGTTCATCTTCCATTCGATATAAAGAAAATTCACTTAGTTGATTAATCATGTGAACAAAATCACCTTTAGTTGGAATTGGATGATAGACTGTTTTATGCGTTGCATGAAATATAAGCTCTACAGGTTTATTCAGCCGTAAGCGAATTTCTTCTAATTCATCCCACCTTCTCCCAACTTTTCTACTGACTTCATTTCTTATTTGTTCCGGGAATAAACGCAATACTTCCTCCATCATCTTCCCTCACTTTTCTATATTGCTTACTAGTAAATGTATGCGCTATTGGACAAATTATGACCTATTTAAAAGTAGTTCAATAAGGGTTAAGGTAGTAGGTTCTAGTAAAACTATTAAGCATTCCGCTACGTCGATCTTTTTAACTTTAATAGTTGTATCTATTGAGGACAAACAAATCTTAACTTTTTCATTCAAGAACAAAAAGGTAAGCGCCCGATTAGAAACGTAGCGGCTGGAGCGAGTCAACGGAGATAAAGGAAACACGGTGAGCTTGCAAGCCAACGATGACTTAGATGAGGACGATTTATGAATTAGCCTTGTTTCTAGGTGCTGGAGCTGGACGCGGCTCAACACGCCCATAATTTTCCACATGGGCAAATTGTATAGTTTCCTAAACTATTATAAAAAACTGAGCAAAATTCGCTCAGTCCTTATCACTAAATGCTCAGATTTACGCTTTCTCTGGGGCTGGGACAAAACCCAGTAACTGAAAAAAGTGGTACGCCAATTTAGGGCGTATCACTTTTTTT
>NZ_BAAACY010000012.1:0-3516 GCF_039521925.1 Virgibacillus salarius
GTTTTGTATGACCAAAATCAACCTGCATTTGTTCTCCCATTGGCTGGTCAGGAATAGCTTCATAATTCCGTGGTAGAGTCTCTTTCTCTATTCTATATTCAGTACGTAATTCTCTAACGTAGGCACGAACCGTGCTCTCGCCAATCTCCAGTGATTCATACCTTTCCTGTAACCAATCTTGCACTTGTGCTGCTGACATATCAGGATGTTCTCTCAGCCAGGATAAAATTAACGCTTTGTAAGGATCTAACTTTTTCTCTCTCGTTTTTATACTTTCTACCCATTCAGCCATCTCCGGAGGAGACTTCTGCAGGTTGCGATACACCGTTGATCTTGATACCCCCAACTTTTCTGCGCCCTCCATTGATGTGTGTATAATCTTAAATATCATACAATGGGAGAGCTATATATTTTACTGGTATATTTGGGTAAATAAGTGTTTCTTCTAATCTAGCGGAAACTGTCTACTTTAGTTTAGCAGGCACACCTGTATTACGGTTACGTTGTTTACGATATATTGTAATGTTGTAGATATGTAAATGGTGCATCCAAGTTTAACGAGGGCTTGGGTGTTATTTTTTAATATATTGAAAAATATTACAAAATGCTCCATAATTAGGATAATAAATATATGGGGGTTGAAAGAGATGAAGAAATACTTTTTTGTTTTATTTACTGCAATGTTATTAGTTTTATCTGCATGTGGCGGATCAACAGAAAGTAAAGATTCAGCCAGCAAAGAAAGCAACAACAGTGACGAGAGTAACGAAAGTACAGAATCAAACGGTAACGAAGATGTATATTTTAAAGATAACGAAGCTAAGATTGAAGATCTAAAAATTAATATAACAGAAACTAAGGTTATACCTGCTGGAGAACCAGGGAATGAATACGGAGAAAAACCAGTATTCGCTATTTGGTATGAAACGACAAATTTTACTGACAAAGAAATAGACCCATCAACAGCTTGGATTTCGGTATTCACAGCAATACAAGATAATGATCCAAATGCAGTAAATGAGTTAAATGTGGGAGATTTACCAGATGATAGTCATCTAGATTCACAAATGGAAAATATAAAGAAAGATGGTACAGTAGAAAGCTCTATCGCTTACGAATTAGATGATTTAGAAACTCCTGTAACCTTAGTAGCGAATCAAGGTGTTGCAGGTGATGAGTTAGGTAGACAGGATTATGAAATAAAATAAAATACAAGTAAAGGCACTCAGTTAATTGGGTGCTTTTTTATATTACAAAACAAACTTAATTAACATCTTGGGTGGGTGATGATGTAGTGGCAGAAACTCATAAACTAGCTGAAAAAGATTATTTCAAAGGCATGAAATACAAAGACATTGCTGCTAAACATGGTGTATCTATTAACACAGTAAAGTCATGGAAACGCAGGTATGGGTGGCAACGAAAAAAGGGTGCACCCAAAGAAAAAAATGTGCACACAAAAAAAGTAGGTGCCCCTAAAGGCAGTAAAAATGCTTTAGGTAATAAAGGCGGTGCTGCACCTAAGGGGAATAGCAATGCTGTCACTCACGGTTTATTTGCTAAATATCTACCAGAAGAAACACTGGATATAGTGAATGATATTGATAGTATTTCTCTGTTGGATATTTTATGGATGAATATCAAAATGCAGTTCGCTCAAATTATGAGGGCGCAACAGATTATGTTTGTTAAAGATCAGGATGATTTAACGAAAGAACTAAAGAAATCGAAGTATGAAGTCATTTCATGGGTGAGGAGATCAAGCAAGTTCCAATTGAAGAAGAATATGAGTTGCAATTCGCTTGGGATAAACAGGCGAATTTTTTTAAAATTCTCCGTGCGATGGGCGAATTGCGAAGTATGCTAAAACAGTTTTATGAGTTGGCCCATGCAGATGATTATAGATTACTGGAGCTTGAGAAGATGAATTTAGCCATCGATAAGACTAAAGTTGAAATTGATAAGTTAGGCAGCGGTGATGATGATAAACCAATCGAAATTATGATTAAGAGAAAAGAGTGAGATTTTATGCAAAAACTACCAGATATATTTTATTTTCATCAAGGGGAAACGTTGATAAATCAGCGATGTATAAAATCATGCATAAATGATAATTCTTATAAGTTTTCAAAACCATATATCAAGAGATTCACAGATTATTAACTTCCTAAAACTGTTGTTATGTAAACCAAAAATGAATCTATAGTAGAGCACAGAATAATAGCTATCATTTTTCTTGGAAAGCCTTATCATTTCTTTTAAAATGGTTAGTGAGTGACTTGTGAAAATAATTTGTAAATTGAGTTTAGCGGACTCTTTTTCTAGCAGTTTTAATAATCGTTTTTGTGCATCAGGATGTAAAGAGGCGTCTAACTCATCTATACATAAAATGCCACTCTTATATTTATCTAAATGAGAAATATTTTTAAAAGATAAAATTGCATTTATTATACCACTTAGACTATCCTGACCGATTGATTGGGTCAAAATACTCGAATTTGAAGACATAACATAAAGTACATTATAATTAATTTTGGGTTTGTAAGATTCGTATAAATCAACATCTGATAATTTTATAGAATTGGGTAAAACTGTATTATACATTCTTACGTAGTCTTCTAATAGAGCTTCATTATCCTCTATATTTTTTCTGTTGTTAACCTTTGTAATGTTCTTTAATGACGAGTCAGATTCCCCAAAAGGTAATAGTCTATTCATGCTTACAAAAACAGTTGGTATAGGTACTCTTGCAGAGCCTGTAATACCAGTTTGTTTTTCAATAGACTCGCTAATTTTATCATTATTTATACCATTGGAATCTACTGTTCTAGGAACAAGTTTTAGTTTCTTCTGGTTCGGATGAGAAGTTCTTACTCTTTTTCGGACATCAATATTATTATAGTTATATTTAATAATAGCTTCATAATATTCATTAGATTTCCTGGCGTCTAAGTGTTCTTCTTTGTTTAGTATGAAATGGTCTCTAAATTCTGGATGAAAGTCTTTATCATTTATAGTTCTAAAAGATTTTGTTCCAGAACCATTGGCGATTATTCCCAGTAGAGTCGATTTACCAATTCCATTTGCACCTGATATAAGAGTTAATCTCGGAGAAATATTGAATGTGACGTCCTTAAATTTCCTGAATTTTTTTATGTACACTTCTTTTAACATTTTATGAGACCTCCAACCTTATAGAATATTTAAAGTCATAGCTTGTTGTATAATTTTACCACATATTTCTGTTTGTTTGGGTAAAATTGACTACTTGAAGGGGGATTTTAATAATTAGAGATCTTTCATTATGAGGTAGTTTTTCCACTTTGAACCATACAAATGTTCTAAAGGTGATCTTATCATGAAAGGATTACTTAATCGTTCTGCGGAAAATAAGCAAAAAATCATTATCTTTTATGTTAGTGAATTTCATAATTATGAGCCTTTGTGGCTCAATGGGTTTAAGACATAAAAAATGGAGTACCTCCCCAAGTCTAGTATAATGGTAAGTGACCAAAC